>NZ_JBFRFE010000201.1:0-6579 GCF_052114665.1 Stenotrophomonas sp. 2YAF22
CGTCATTGGCCGTGCCGGCATTGGCACCGGCGTTGAGCGAGATGGTGTACGGGGTCAGCGCCGAACACTGCGCGGTTACGGTGCCCTGGCCCAGGGTCGGGGTGGCGGTGGTGGAGGCGGCGGTACCGAAATCGACGTTGGTGGCGGCGGCCGCAGTGATGGTGCAGGCCTTGGTGACCACCAGAGTGACGTTGAACGTAGTGGTGTCGGCGGCGGCGGCCGGGCCTGCCACCAGCAGGGCCAAGGCCCAAGCCCAGGGGGAACGAACGGTGGATCGCATGGACAACCTCCCTGACCCGAAGGTCCGTTGAACAGCGCGAAGTCGGCACGTTCGGCGCCGATTTGACGACAGTGGGGCCAGCGTAGGCACCGCAAGTGTCTGTATTCCGTGAGAAACAGGCGATCGAAAGGGTGTGGCTCATCACGCTTTCACGTTCCTTGCCGGATCCGTGCATGCCCCGGATCGCCAGTTGGGTGGCGTTCGTTCAGATTGCGGCCGGATCGGCGATAATGGGAGCCATGAGCGTGAATATCAAAACCCCGCAGGAAATCGAGATGATGCGCATCGCCGGCCGCCTGGCCAGCGAAGTGCTCGACATCGTCACCCCCCACGTCAAGCCCGGTGTCACGACCGAGGAACTGGACCGCATCTGCCACGACCACATCGTGAACGTGCAGGGCGCCATTCCGGCCAACGTCGGCTACCGCGGCTTCCCCAAGACCGTGTGCACCTCGGTCAACAATGTCATCTGCCACGGCATTCCCAGCGAAGGGAAGGTCCTCAAGGATGGCGACATCATCAATATCGACGTCACCGTCATCAAGGACGGCTGGCATGGCGACACCAGCCGCATGTACTTCGTCGGCACCCCGTCGGTGATGGCCAAGCGCCTGGTCGACGCCACCTACGAGGCCATGTGGCGCGGCATCCGCGCGGTGCGTCCGGGCGCAACCCTGGGCGACGTCGGCCATGCGATCCAGAGCTACGCCGAAGGCGAGCGTTTCAGCGTGGTGCGCGAGTACTGCGGCCACGGCATCGGCAAGGTCTACCACGATGAACCGCAGGTGGTGCATTACGGCCGTCCGGGCCAGGGCCTGGTACTGCAGCCGGGCATGACCTTCACCATCGAGCCGATGATCAACGAGGGCACCCGCTACAACAAGGTGCTGCCCGATGGCTGGACCGTGGTGACCAAGGACCGCAAGCTGTCGGCACAGTGGGAGCACATGATCGCGGTCACCGAGACCGGCGTGGACGTGCTGACCCTGTCGCCGGGCGAGTCGCAGGTCTCCTGACGATGCTGCCGGCGAGTTCGCTGCTGGACACGCCGGCCGCGTCGCTCAACGACCCGGACTGGGCTGCTGCCGCGCGCGACGCGCTGCAGCAGGCCGATACGCGCCTGTACCGCCGCTTCGACCAGGGCGACAACATCGAGCGCCTGCTGGCACTGCGCGCGCGCGCGGCCGATCACCTGATCCGCCATGCGTGGCAGCGCTGCCTGCCGGCCGACAGTGGCCTGTCGCTGTTTGCGGTCGGTGGCTATGGGCGCGGTGAACTGTTCCCGCGCTCGGACATCGACCTGCTGGTGTTCGGCGATCCGCAGGCGCAGCTGGCCCATGAAGAGGCGCTCGCGCGCCTGTTCGCGCTGCTGTGGGATTGCGGCCTGGCGGTCAGCCACGCGGTGCGTTCGGGCGGGCAGTGCAGCGAGGCTGCAGCTGACCAGACCGTGCTGACCGCGTTGATCGAAGCGCGCCCGCTGATGGCCGATGAGGCGGCGCGGCGTGCGCTGCGTGCGGCAGTGGATGACCGCGAACTGTGGCCGCCGCGTGCGTTCTTCCTGGCCAAGCTGGAGGAACTGCGCAACCGCCACCAGCGTTTCGGCGACACCGCTGACAACCTGGAGCCTGACCTGAAGGATGGCCCCGGCGGCCTGCGCGATCTCAACACGCTGGGCTGGATGGCGCTGCGTGCGTTTGGCGTGCGCGATCTGGAAGCGCTGGTCGGCCTGGGCCACCTGGGCGCTGACGAGGCCGCGGCGCTGAAGCGCGAACGTGCGGTGCTGGCGCGACTGCGCTTCGGCCTGCACCTGGTGGCGCGACGCCCGGAAGAGCGCCTGCGCTTCGATTACCAGAAGACCCTGGCCGCGCGCCTGGGCTTTGAGGACGATGCCGAGAGCCTGGGCGTCGAGAAGATGATGCAGGGCTTCTACCGCGCCGCTTCGGTGGTGCGGCGGATCAGTGATCGTCTCCTGCAACGTTTCGAGGAACAGTTCGATGGCGAGGCACAGCCTGAGCCGCTGACCGTGGGGTTCGCGCTGCGCCGTGGCTATCTGGCGGCCAACGATGCCGACTGGCCGAATGCTGACATCGGCCAGGTCTTCGCGCTGTTCGCCAGCTGGGCGAACAATCCGCAGATCCGTGGCCTGCATTCGTTGACTGCGCGCGCGCTGGCCGAATCGCTGCCGTTGCTGCCTGCCTATGACCAGGCAGACCCTGATGCGCGCGAACAGTTCATGGCCCTGCTGCGTGGCCAGCGCCCGGTCGACACGCTTTCGCGCATGGCGCGGCTGGGCGTGCTCGGGCAGTGGATTCCCGCATTCGCCCAGGTCAGCGGGCGAATGCAGTTCGACCTGTTCCATGTCTACACCGTCGACCAGCACACGCTGATGGTCCTGCGCAACATGGGGCTGTTCGCCAGCAGTCGCGCCGATGAACGTTTCTCCATCGCCCACGAAGTCTGGCCGCGCCTGCGCAAGCCCGAACTGCTGCTGCTGGCCGGCCTGTTCCACGACATCGCCAAGGGGCGCGGCGGCGATCATTCCGAACTGGGCGCGGTCGATGCACGGGCGTTCTGCCACGCGCAGGGGCTGAGTGGTTCGGATACCGAACTGGTGGCCTGGCTGGTCGAACAGCACCTGCGGATGTCGGTGACCGCGCAGAAGCAGGACATCGCCGATGCGGACGTGATCCATCGCTTCGCGACCCTGGTCGGCAGCCGCGACCGCCTGGATTACCTCTATCTGCTGACCTGCGCCGACATCGCCGGCACCAGCCCGAAGTTGTGGAACGCGTGGAAGGACCGGCTGCTGGCCGATCTGTATTTCGCTACCCGCCGCGCGCTGCGCGAGGGCCTGGAGCATCCGGTGCCGGCCGCCGAGCGCGTGGCCGAAGCGCGCGACAGCGTGCGTGCACTGGTGCGCGAGCAGGGCTACGACGATGCCACCATCGATCGCCAGTTCGCGGTGATGCCCGACGAAGGCTTCATCCGCCTGCGCCCGGAACAGCTGGCATGGCAGGCTGCCGCGCTGATACCGATCAAGCAGGGCCAGACGCTGGTGAAGGTTCGCCGGATCAGCGTCGATGATCCCGCGCTGGAAGTGTTCGTGCATTCGCCGGACCGTGACGGCCTGTTCGCCGCGATCGTGATGACCCTGGACCGCAAGGGCTACGGGATCCACCGCGCGCGCGTGCTGGATGGTCCGGCAGACACGATTTTCGATAATTTTGAAGTGAGCCCGGCCGATACGTTTGCCGATGGCAGCAGCGCCAATCTGGAAGCGGCCCTGCGCGAGGCGCTCAGTGGCGACTTGGCGCGGCTGCGTCCCTCGCGCCGGGTGGTGCCACGCCAGCTGCGCCACTTCCGTTTCGCCCCGCGCATCGAGTTCCGCGATGAACCCGGCGCGACCCGTTTTGCCTTGGTCGCGCCCGACCGCCCCGGCCTGCTGGCCGACGTGGCGTTCGTGCTGCGCAACCAGGGATTGCGCGTGCAGGACGCGCGCATTGCCACATTCGGCGAACGCGCCGAAGACACCTTCGTGATCAGTGACGAACACGACCTCCCCCTGACTGAATCCGCCCGGCAGCAGCTGCATGACGCAATGCTGGCCTGCCTGGACCCTGATCGAAACGCCGGAGACTCCGCCTGATGGCCACCAAGCCCGTAAAGAAGACTGCCGCGACCGCCAAGAGCGCAGCAGCCAAGAAGACCGCTGCCGCTGAGCCGGTTGCGAAGAAGACTGCCGCACCGAAGAAGGCTGCGGTGAAGAAGGGTCCGGCCAAGACCGCAGAAGCCGCGCGCGCCGAGAACATCGCACGCAAGTCGCTGCGCAAGCCGGCCGGCCCGGGCGTGGAAGAACTGAAATTCGGCATCGAAAGCGCTTTCGAGCGCCGCGCCACGCTGACCCTGCACGAACTGGAAGGCTCGACCCGCCCGCTGGTCAACCGCGTGATCGACGGCCTGGAAAGCGGCGAGTTCCGCGTCGCCGAGCCGGACGGCCAGGGTGGCTGGAAGGTCAACGAATGGCTGAAGAAGGCGGTGCTGCTGTATTTCCGCGTCAACGACATGGCCGTGGTCGATGCACGTCCGGCACCGTTCTGGGACAAGGTCGAATCGCGCTTCGCCGGCTATGACGAGGCGAAATTCCGCCGCGGCGGCGTGCGCGTGGTGCCGGGTGCGATCGCCCGTCGCGGCACGTATTTCGGCAAGGACGTGGTGCTGATGCCGAGCTTCACCAACATCGGTGCCTACGTCGGCGAAGGCACGATGGTCGATACCTGGGCCACCGTCGGTTCCTGCGCGCAGATCGGCCAGCACTGCCATCTGTCCGGTGGTGCCGGCATCGGCGGCGTGCTCGAGCCGCTGCAGGCCAGCCCGACCATCATCGAAGACCATTGCTTCATCGGTGCGCGTTCGGAAGTGGTGGAAGGCGTGGTCGTCGGCCATCACAGCGTGATCGGCATGGGCGTGTTCCTCAGCCAGAGCACCCGCATCTACAACCGCGCCACCGGCGAAATCAGCTACGGCTACATCCCGCCGTACAGCGTGGTGGTGTCCGGCTCGCTGCCGAGCAAGGACGGTACCCACTCGCTGTACTGCGCGGTGATCGTCAAGCAGGTCGATGCCCGTACCCGCAGCAAGACCAGCGTCAACGACCTGCTGCGCGGCCTGGCCGACTGACGGAGCCGCACGCATGAGCACCACCGTCTACGGTCTGAAGAACTGCGATACCTGCAAGAAGGCGACCAAGTGGCTGGACCGCTTCGGCGTGCCGTACACCTTCGTCGACTACCGCGACAACAAACCCAGCCCGGAAACGCTGCTGGAATGGGCGGCACAGCTGGGTGGCCTGGCAGCGATGGTCAACAGGTCCTCCACCACCTGGCGGCAATTGCCGGACAACCGCAAGGCCGCCGATTCGGAAGCGGAGTGGAAGCTGCTGCTGCGTGAATACCCGCAGCTGATCAAGCGCCCGCTGGTGGTGACCGCCGACGGCAAGGTGAGCCAGGGTTTCAGCGACAACGGCTTCAAGGCGCGCTTCGGCGTGGGCGGCGCGTGAGCGCCGTCCTCGACCTGGCCTGCGATCTGATCGCACGGCCATCGGTGACCCCGGACGATGCCGGCTGCCAGGTGCTGATCGGCGAACGTCTGCAGGCGGCGGGTTTCACCTGTGAGCACCTGCGGCTGGGCGAGGTCGACAACCTGTGGGCCACCCACGGCAGCGGCGCACCGGTGCTGGTCCTGCTGGGCCACACCGACGTGGTGCCGCCGGGCCCCCGCGAAGCGTGGCAGAGCGATCCGTTCGCACCGCAGATCCGCGATGGCGTGCTGTACGGTCGCGGCACCGCGGACATGAAGGGCAGCGTGGCTGCGTTCGTGATCGCTGCCGAACAGTTCGTTGCCGCCCATCCGCAGCACACGGGCACGCTGGCGGTGCTGTTGACCAGCGATGAAGAAGGCGATGCCATCGACGGCGTGCGCCATGTCGCGCGCCTGTTTGCCGAGCGCGGCCAGCGCATCGACTGGTGCATCACCGGCGAGCCGTCGTCCACCGCCACGCTGGGTGACCTGCTGCGCGTCGGGCGGCGGGGCAGCCTGTCGGCCAAGCTGCGCGTGCAGGGTGTGCAGGGCCACGTGGCCTACCCGGACAAGGCGCGCAATCCGATCCATCTTGCCGCGCCGATGCTGGCCGAACTGAGCGCACGGCGTTGGGACGAGGGCTACGAGAGCTTCCCGGCGACCAGCCTGCAGATCTCCAACATCCATGCCGGTACCGGCGCCAACAACGTGATTCCCGGTGAGCTGGAGGTGGATTTCAACATCCGCTACAACCCGCATTGGGATGCAGCGAAGCTGGAAGCGGAGATCACCACGCTGCTGGACCGTCATGGCCTGCATTACACGCTGAAGTGGCACCGCAGCGGCGAACCGTTCTACACCCCGGAAGGGACGTTGCGGGCAGCGGCGCGCGCGGTGCTGGCCGAGCACACCGGTCGCGCGCCTGAAGAGAGCACCGGTGGTGGCACCTCCGATGCGCGCTTCATCGCACCCCTGGGTGCGCAGTGCATCGAAGTCGGCCCGGTCAACGCCAGCATCCACCAGGTGGATGAAAACGTGCGGGTGGACGAGCTGGAAGCGTTGCCGGGGCTGTACCAGCGACTGGTAGAGCGCCTGCTGGTGTAGCGCTCGTCCACCGGGTTTCTGTGGATCCGCCGGGCATGGCCCGGCGCTACTCCGAGAACTGGAAGAACGGCGGCTTGATCGCTTCGCGCCAGTACGACTCGTCGGCCATGTAGAAGCCC
>NZ_JBFRFE010000202.1:0-6553 GCF_052114665.1 Stenotrophomonas sp. 2YAF22
GACCTGGCGCAACCGCTGCTGGAGCGTGGCGCGACCGTCGCGCTGAAGATCCTGTCGCCGGATATTCCGCACAAATCCGAAGTGGATGGCGTGCGCCTGAACCTGGCGACGTTGCCGGCGGTGCAGAGCGCGGCCAAGGCGATCCTTGCCCGTGCGCGACAGCTGCGACCGGACGCGCGCATCGACGGCTTGCTGGTGCAGCCGACCATCGTCCGCCCGAAGGCGCGCGAGCTCATCGTCGGCATCGCCGACGACGCCACGTTCGGCCCGGTGATCGTGGTCGGGCGTGGTGGCACGGCGGTGGAAGTGATCAACGACAAGGCGCTGGCGCTGCCTCCGCTGGACCTGCGCCTGGCCCACGAGCTGATCGGCCAGACCCGGGCTTCGCGCATTCTCAAAGCCTATGGCGACGTGCCCGCCGCCGACGAGCGCGCACTGGCACTGGCGCTGGTCAAACTGGCGCAGCTGGCGGCGGACATTCCCGAAGTGCGCACGCTGGACATCAATCCCCTGCTGGTGGACAGCAAGGGCATCCTCGCGCTGGACGCGCGCGTGGCGGTCGCGCCGTCGCGCATCCTGCACAAGGGCCGTGGCCATCCACGCTTCGCGGTGTTCCCGTATCCGAAGGAGTGGGAGCGCACCATCGAGCTGTCCGACGGCGGTCGCGCGTTCGTGCGCCCGGTGCGGCCGGAAGATGACGCATTGTTCCGCGCGTTCTTCGCGCGTGTCAGCGACGAAGATCTGCGGTTGCGCTTCTTCCAGTCGGTGAAGCATTTCAGCCACGAGTTCATCGCCCGCCTGACCCAGCTGGACTACGCGCGCTCGATCGCATTGGTGGCGCTCGAACCGCGCAGCGGCGAGATGCTCGGCGCGGTGCGACTGCATGCCGATGCGGATTACCACCGTGGCGAGTACGGCATCCTGATCCGTTCGGATCTGAAGGGCCACGGCATCGGCTGGCGCCTGATGGCGATCATGATCGAGTACGCCAAGTGGTTGGGCCTGGACGTGGTGGAAGGCCAGGTGCTGCGCGAGAACAGCACCATGCTGGCGATGTGCCAGAGCCTGGGCTTCAAGACCAAACTGGACCCGGACGACCCGACGGTGATGATGGTGACGTTGCCGGTGCAGCAGGTGGAAGTGCCCGACGTTCCCGTGTGATCGGCACCTCGTTCATTTCACCTTGGCGCTTCTACTGGAACCAGAACTCCTCGATAACCTTGCTGCACGACTGATCCAGCTCCAGATGGAACGATCTGCGTTCCTGCATGGACAGCGGATCTGCAAGATCTTCCTGATGCAGCACGGCAAAACCGCGGCCGCCGGATACGGGGGGCGATGTGGCTACGAGATACGTTGTCGTATTCCAAGCCCTGGTACGCCGGACGTAGGCCTCCACGACACGTACGCATTCGGGCTGCTTCTGCGCAGCCAGTATGTTGGCTCTTACCGCCGCAGGCAGCGTGGCCAGACCATCCCTGGCGGAGGCATCACCTGAGGAGGGAGGGCAAGCCAAGCAAAGGAACAGCACAATCGTCGGCACTCTGGACATCACTGGCCTCGCAGGGACGGTAGATCCTCACATCCATCATGGCAGGGTTTCGCAGGTTACCGCAGCGGCTCGACCACCACCGCCGTGCCATAGCACAGCACTTCGGTCAGGCCGGTCATCACATCGGTGGCGTCATAGCGCATGCCGATGACCGCGTTGGCACCCAGCTGCCTCGCATGCTTGACCATGTCGCGATAGGTTTCCTCGCGCGCCTGCTCGCACAGCTCGGTGTAGATGGTGATGTTGCCGCCGAAGATCGTCTGGATGCCGCCAAGGAAGTTGCCCACGATCGAGCGCGAGCGCACGGTGATGCCGCGTACCACGCCCAGGTTGCGCGAGATGCGGTAGCCGGGCAGCTCGAAGGCGGTGGTCACCATCGAATCATCGAAGCGCGCTGCGGAGGTGGTGGGAGTGCCACTGTTGTAGGGGTCGGCCATGGGTGTCTGGTCTGCTGTAGAAGAGGAGAAGGAACTGCCCGGTTGGATGGAGCGCTGCAAGAAGATTGAGCAAGTGCTATTCCTGATATACGACCTGCACCCTGCCGCCCTCGGCAAGCCGCATCACATCGGCAAGTTGCTCCACCTCAAATACAGAATAGGTCACTTCGATTCCAGATCCAGGAAGCGTCAGAGGCGCAGCGTCATCCTGCGCGACCTCAATCAGCTTGCGGATGCCGGCGAAGCAATAATCGGCGCGCACGCCGCTGATCTCCAGCCGACTGTCATCGCCTCGCTGCTCATACTCACGGGCGAGCGACGCAGACTTCTGCATCGCCGTGGCTGGGTCAGGTGCATTGATCAGATACAGATTCTCGTGGACCGGGAATGATGCTTGACCCTCGTACAGGTAATAGAAGATGGCGTGCGCGCAGTACAGCATTGTTGTCCTCCCGGCGGAGCAAGTACTTGGTCGCGCAACACACAGGGTCAGCTCGTGGCTGGCCGCGGTCACCGCGCAGCGCCACAATACCGCCATGACCGACCGCATTCCTCTGCTGCTCCTCCCCGGCCTGCTCAACGACGCCGAACTCTGGCGCGCGCAGCTGGCCGACCTGGCCGATATCGCCGACTGCACCGTGGGAGACCAGACCCGAGGCGAGACCCTGCAGGCGGTGGCCGAGGACGTGCTTGCGCAGGCGCCCTCGCGTTTCGCGCTGGCTGGGTTCTCACTGGGAGGCTTCGTCGCCCAGCAGATCCTGCGCATCGCGCCGGAGCGTGTGATGCAGCTGGCCCTGATCGATACCTCTATCCATGCCGATTCCCCGGAACGCGCCGAACAGCGCCGCAGCCAGCGTGCCAGCGTGCGCCTGCCCGGTAAATTCCACGGCTTTGGTGACGCGCTGATGCGCAGCTATATCGACGCCTCACGGCTGGACGACTACGTGCTGGTGCAGCGCGTGCGTGACATGACCGCCCGGTTGGGTGCGGAGGTATTCCTGCGGCAGAGCGCGCTGGAGCGCCGTGATGGTCACGACGTACTGGCCGGCTACCGCGATCCGCTGCTGATCGTCTGTGGTGCGAACGATCGCATCACGCCGTTGGCGGTGAGCGAGGAAATGCACGCGCTGGTGCCGCACTCTCAGCTGGTGGTGGTGCCCGATTGCGGGCATCTGGCGCCGATGGAAAAGCCGGAAGAGGTGAGTGCGGCGATGCGTGGGTGGCTGTTGCAGGAAGAGGATTGAACCCACGCTTCTGGCAGGTGCCGGCCTTGGTCGGCATGGTGTTTCATCGATCGACCAGAGGTAAGCGCCGACCAAGGTCGGCACCTACCGGTAGCGCCGGGCCATGTCCGGCGGCTTTTGCTCAATCCCAGGCCGGCGCAATGCCTTCCGGATTGGCCAGGCGATGGCCACGGTCCAGCTTGGCGATCTGCGCCATGTCGTCCTCGGTCAGGCGGATCGCTGCGGCTTCCAGGTTGCTGGCCAGGTTCTCGCGCTTGGTCGACGAAGGGATGACCGCGTAATCCTGCTGCAGCGCCCATGCCAGTGCGATCTGCGCCGGGCTGGCCTGATGGCGGCCGGCGATGGCCTGGATCACCGGGTCCTTGATCACCTCGCCATAAGCCAGGCTCATGTACGCGGTGACGCGGATGCCGTTGTCCTGCAGGAACTTCACCAGCAGGCGGTTCTGCAGGTACGGATGGATCTCGACCTGGTTGGTGGCGATCGCATCGGCACCGAGGATCTCAATCGCCTTGCGGGTCTGGGCGATGGTGAAGTTGGAGATGCCAATCTCCTTCGTCAGTTCCTGTGCCTTGGCTTCAGCAAGCGCGGCCAGGTACTCCTCCATCGGCGTGTCGACCTTGTCGTTCGGCGACGGCCAGTGGATCAACGCCAGGTCGACATGGTCGGTGCGCAGCTTTTCCAGGCTGGAGCGCAGGCTTGCCAGCAGTGCATCGCGCTTGAACTCGGTGATCCACACCTTGGTGGTCAGGTAGATCTCGTCACGCGGCACGCCGGACTCGGCGATGGCCTGGCCGACCTCGGCTTCGTTGCCGTAGATCTGCGCGGTGTCGATGGCGCGGTAGCCGACGTCCAGTGCGTTGCGCACCGAGTCGATCACGGTCTGGTCTTTCAGGCGGAAGGTGCCAAGGCCGAAAGCGGGGACAGTCATGGGGAACTCCAAAGCGGGGGAAGGAGGTGATCACAAAGGGTAGGGCAGGGGCTGTGTGCATGCGGGCAACGGTGTATTGCGCTCATCAATGTGCCGCCACCGTGATGCCGTCGGCGCGATCATCGATGCCGTCGCGACGGTCCAGACGGCCGCTCAGCACAGTCAGGCCATACGCGCCGACCACCACCAGTGCACCCAGCCACGGTGTGTGCATCAGGCCGATGTGTTCGACCACGAGGCCGCCCAGCGATGCACCCAGCGCGATGCCGATGTTGAAGGCGGCGATGTTCAGGCCCGAGGCCACATCGGTGGCCTGCGGTGCGTAGCGCTGAGCCTGCTTGACCACATACACCTGCAGGCCGGGCACGTTGCCGAATGCCACTGCGCCCAGTGCCAGTACGGTCAGCAGCATCAACCAGGTGTTGTGGGCGGTGAAGGTCATGACCAGCAGGACCACGGCCAGCAGCGCGAAGATGCGCTTCAGTGCGGGCACCGGACCCATGCGGTCGGCCATGCGGCCGCCCCACAGGTTGCCGATCGCCACCGACACGCCATACACCAGCAGCACCAGGCTGACCGCGTTGGCCGAGAAGCCGGTGACGTCCTGCAGGATCGGCGTCAGGTAAGTGAAGGACAGGAAGGTGCCGCCGTAGCCGAGTGCGGTGATGGCGTAGACCATCAGCAGGTGCGGCTGCGCAAGCACGTCCAGCTGCTGGCGGAAGGTGGCCGGCGCGCTCTGCGCCAGGCCGCGCGGCACGAACAGCAACGCGCCCAGCAGCGCGATCACGCCCAGCCCGGCGACGGCCAGGAACGTGGCGCGCCAACCCAGGTGCTGGCCGATGAAGGTGCCCAGCGGCACGCCGGTCACCAGTGCCACGGTCAGGCCGGTGAACATGATGGCGATGGCACTGGCAGCCTTCTCTTTCGGCACCACCGCGGTGGCGATGATCGAGCCGATGGAGAAGAACACGCCGTGGGCCAGGCCGGTGAGGATGCGGGCGACGATCAGCGAGGTGTAGCCCGGTGCCATCCACGCGATGACGTTGCCGAGGGTGAACAGCACCATCAGCGCGACCAGCAGGGTCTTGCGCGGCACACGGCCGGTGAGTGCGGTGAGCACGGGTGCGCCGACGGCCACGCCGAGCGCATACAAGGACACCAGCAGGCCGGCCGACGGCAGGCTGACCTGCAGGTCGGCGGCGATGGTCGGGATCAGGCCGACGATGACGAACTCGGTGGTGCCGATGGCGAAGGCGCCGAGGGTCAGCGCCAGCAGGGCGAGCGGAATGCCACGGATCATGACAGTGTCCAGACGGAAGGAAGGGGGGCAGTGTGCGCGGCCGACCTTTGCCGAAAAACCGGTCTTCACGCCAATCACTCTTGCCTGGTGGTCAATAATGGCGTCATGAAAACCACCCTCGACGAGATGCAGGCCTTCCTGGCGGTGATCGACAGCGGTTCGATCAGCGCGGCTGCCGAGCAGCTGGGGCAGACGCCTTCAGGCGTGAGCCGCGCGCTGGGTCGGCTGGAGGACAAGCTGGGCACGACCCTGCTGACCCGTACCACCCGCCGCCTGCACCTGACCGCCGAGGGCGAGGCCTACCTGCGTCATGCGCGGGCGATCATCGATGCAGTGGAATCGGCCGAAGAACAGATGGCTGCGCGCCGCGAGCGCCCGGCTGGCCGGCTGCGGGTGGATGCGGCGATGCCGTTCGTGCTGCACGTGATCGCGCCATTGGTGGCCGGCTACCGCGCACGCTACCCGGAAGTGCAGCTGGAGTTGAACAGTTCCGAGCGCTACATCGACCTGCTGGAACGGCGTACCGACCTGGCGATCCGCATCGGGCCACTGGCCGATTCCACCCTGCATGCGCGGCCGCTGGGGCGCTGCCGGCTGCAGGTGCTGGCCAGCCCGGGCTATCTGGCCGCGCACGGGGAACCGGCCAGCGTGGCGGCGCTGGGCCAGCACACGCTGCTCAGCTTCAACGAACCGGAATCGCTGAACCGCTGGCCGCTGCCGGGCGATGCCGACGGGCAGTTGCTGGTGCGCCCGGATATCGCGGTATCCAGCGGCGAGACGCTGCGCGCGCTGGCGGTGGAAGGCGTGGGCATCACCTGCCTGTCCGACTTCGTGACCGAACGCGATCGTGCGGCCGGCACGCTGGTGCCGGTGCTGGCCGCACAGACGCTGGATGTGTACCAGCCGATCCACGCGGTGTACTACCGCAACACGGCCGTATCGGCGCGGATCAGCTCGTTCCTGGATTACCTGGGTGAAGCGATGGCCGCATCGGATTACCTGCGCTGATGGAGTGTCCGGGTTGCCGGCCAGCGGCCGGCACTACCGGGAATCGCACGCATGGGTAGTGCCGGCCGCTGGCCGGCAACC
>NZ_JBFRFE010000203.1:0-6521 GCF_052114665.1 Stenotrophomonas sp. 2YAF22
CTCAACCTCAACAGCAACAGCAACAGCAACAGCAACAGCAACAGCAACAGCAACAGCAACAGCTGCATTCCGTGGGATGGCGGGGTGGGTCCGGTTGCGGGGGACGCCGCAAGTACGTCCCTGTAGGCTCGGTCGCGCCATCCATGGCGCTCACGCCCCCGCAACCGGACCCACCCCGCCTTCGACAGGTTCCGGCTGCTGTTGGTGGGTGTCGACCTTGGTCGACACGTAGATCCACGCCATGCGCGGATGATATCCAATCCATTCATTGATTTCGAAACGGTAKGAACATCCATCCRCGCACGGCGTGGATCYACCAGATSKCGGGAMACTGTCAGGGGTGGGGCGGTATGGGCAGGCAGGACCGTTGGCGCCATGGGCCCGAGGCATGCCCTCGGGCGGGTTGGGCAGGACGCCCAACCCCGGTCTTGCCGTGTGCGCAGGACGGCGCACACGAGCAAGGCGCCATCGAGCCCCCATGGATGGGTTTACGGCGTGTCCTGCTTGCCCATACCGCCCCGCCCACCTCGGTAGCCGCTTTCGCTGTTGCTTCGGCTCCGGCCTCTGCGGGTGCCGGGCGGCAGCCCGGCCAATACCCCCGCCACTTTGGTCTACACATCGGTGGTGCATTCCGCTGCGATAATGCCGCCAGGGGCGACGCGCAGTGGGCGCGGACGTAAGCAGGAACAGGACGTGGCGTGGGCGGCAGGCAGGTGCGTTTGGAAACAGGGGCGGTGCTTGTCCTGCTGCTGGTGTGGTTGGYGTTGCCGTGGCTGGGCCATGCGCGCAGCGTCGACGCCGGCCGCGATTACCTTCTGGTCGGCACCGCGACAGCCGAACCTACGCCCCATCGCGCGTGCACGCCGGAGATGCTGGCCGGGCCGCGCCAGCAGACACGGGTAAATGCACCGCCAGAAGGCTGGTCCGGCGAGCCGCAGGCGCTGGATGTCTTCAACATCTTTGCCGGCGAAGTGCGGCTGCAGCACGGTGATCGCGAGATCTGCGGCAACATGCAGGATGCGCGCACCCGCGATTCGCGCTTTCGTGCGGGCATCGGCATAGTGGCGGTACCCGCTGCCGGCAGCCACGAGCCCTTCCTGGTTTCCTGGCAGACGCCGCTGAAGGCGCGCTGGGTTCCGACATTGCAGCTGGGTGCGCCCAGCCCGGTGCAGCAGAACGACACTGCCCGGCTGCTGGTGCGCGCCGCATGCATCGCCGTGGCAATCGCGCTGGCGCTGTCGGCACTGATGGCCTATCTGACCACCCGCGACCGCAGCTTCCTGATGTATATCGGTGCCACCCTGGTGCTGGTGCTGTGGCAGTCGATCCTTGGCGGTCTCAGCGGCTATCCCGAGCCCTGGCTGCGGGTCGGCGGGCGCGGTGACTGGTGGCTGCTGGCGCTGACTGCGGCGACCCAGGCACTGGTGTTGCCGGCGCTGTGGCGCCTGAACGGCGGTGACCGCGTGCTGCCACGTTCGCGCGTGGGTCAGCAGCTGGTGTTGTGGTCCCTGCTCACGCTGGCGGCACTGGTGCCGTGGTTGCAGCGCGATGGACTGGTTGTGGTCGCACAGGTCCTGCAGTGGAGCTTCATTGTCGGCTGTGCACTGTCGTTGGCGATGGGCATCTGGGCACGCCTGCGCGGCGATGTCTGGTCGCTGGCCGGGCTGGCCGCACTGGCGCCGATGCTGGTGCTGATCGTGGCCGACGCCGCCAGCGCGCATTGGTTGATGGAATACCGGGTGGAGGCCCTGCAGCTGGCGGTCACCTGGCTGCTGATGATGGCGGCCTATGCGCTCAACCTGCGCCTTGGCCGGCTGCGCCAGCAGCGTGATGAAATGCGCCAGCTCGCCGAGACCGACATGCTGACCGGTCTGCCCAACCGCCGTGCCGGCCTGCACCAACTGGCCCAGCATCTGCAGGGCGGCGAGCGCGAGAGGGGGCTGCTGGTGATCGGCTTCCTCGATATCGATCTGTTCAAGGACATCAATGATCGCCATGGCCATGAGGTCGGCGACCAGGTGCTGGTGGCCGTGGCCCGCGCGCTGCGCGCCGCTGTCCGCAGCGAGGACCAGGTAGTGCGGATGGGCGGCGAGGAGTTCCTGCTGCTGTTGCCGGGAATGCCACGTGAGATCGCTGCCGCGCGCCTGGAACGCCTGCGCCAGCGCATCACCGAGACCTGCCGGGACCTGCAGGTGCCCGGCCTGGAAGTGACCGCAAGCATCGGTCTGGCACAGTGGCGGCCAGCCGAAGATGACCTGGCTGCGCTGCTGCGACGGGCCGACCACGCCATGTACGTGGCCAAGCGCAGTGGCCGCAACCGGGTGTTCGATGGCGAAACCGAAGAACCGTTGACCACGGCATGAGGCGGGAAGGGCGGCGATGCCTGATAATGGGGCGATGACCAGCCGACTCAACAAATATATCGCCGACACCGGCTTCTGCTCCCGTCGTGAGGCCGATCGCCTGATCGCCGCCCGCCGGGTTACCGTCAATGGCCATGCCGCCGGCACGGGCGCGGTTGTTGGCGAGGATGACAAGGTGCTGGTCGACGGCCAGCCGTTGCGCGTGCGCACTGCCCGCAAGCCGGGCGCCCGCCGCCACGTGTACATCGTGCTGAACAAGCCGGTGGGCGTGACCTGCACCACCGAAAGCACGGTGAAGGGCAACATCGTCGAATTCGTCGGCCATGAACAGCGTATCTTCCCGATCGGCCGCCTGGACAAGGAATCGGAAGGCCTGATCCTGATGACCAGCAACGGCGACATCGTCAACCAGATCCTGCGCGCCGAAAACGGTCACCAGAAGGAATACCTGGTGGCGGTGAACAAACCGGTCACCGACGAATTCCTGCGCGGCATGGYCCGCGGCGTACGCATCCATGACCAGATGACGCTGCCGTGCAAGACCTCGCGGATCGCCAAATTCGGTTTCCGCATCATCCTGCAGCAGGGCCTGAACCGGCAGATCCGGCTGATGGCGGCCGAGTTCGGCTACCGCGTGACCCAGCTGCGCCGCGTGCGTATCGACAACATCAAGATCGGTGCACTGAAGCCGGGCCAGTGGCGCAACCTGACCGAGCAGGAGCTTCACGGCCTGTTGCCGCAGCAGCAGGACTGGTAAGCAACGACCGGTAGTGCCGGCCGCTGGCCGGCAACTGCACGGTGCTGGCAATGAACATCAGGGAGCCTACCAACGGCCGGCACTACCGGAATGCAGATTGGCCGCCCGCATCCGCTAGACTTTGCGGCGACCTGCCGGAACGTGACGCTGCATGATCAAGCCCGACAAGCCTGCCAACGAAGCGCTGCGCCTGGAGGCGCTGTACCGCTACCGGATCCTCGATTCCGAGCGCGAACGCTCGTTCGATGACCTGGTGGCCATCGCCAAGGCGGTGTGTGGCACGACCATGGCGGCCGTGACCCTGATCGACGTCGAGCGCCAGTGGTTCAAGTCGATGCAGGGCATCGCCGCGACCGAGAACCTGCGCAGCGAGTCGATGTGCGGCCACGCGATCCTGCAACCGCAGGAAATCATGGTGGTTGAGGATGCATTGCAGGACGTCCGCTTCCACGACAATCCGGTGGTGACCGGCGACCCGCATGTGCGCTTCTATGCCGGTGCGCCGTTGATCAGCAGCGACGGCCTGCCGCTGGGAACCCTGTGCGTGTTCGACGCGCGGCCGCAGCAGCTGGCGACCGACAAGGCCGAAGCGTTGGCCGCGCTGTCGCGGCAGGTGATGGTGGTGATGGAGCTGCGCCGTTTCGCCCTGGATATCCAGCGGCACATGCTCGAGCGCAACGATTACGAACGCCTGCTGTCGGAGTATCACGATGTGCTGCTGGCCCAGAATGCCGACCTGGCCGAACAGAGCCGTACCGACGCTCTGACCGGCCTGCCCAACCGGCGGGCACTGGCAGCAGCGCTGGACGAGGCGGTGATTGCCGTCGATGGCCGCGACCGGCAGACCTGCGTGGCCCTGCTGGACATCGATCATTTCAAGCACATCAATGATTTCCAGGGCCACGCGACCGGCGACCGGGTGCTGGCCGAACTGGGGGCGCTGCTGCGCTCGCACTTCGCCGGTGGGGGTCTGGCCGCGCGCTATGGCGGCGAGGAATTCGTGGCACTGATGCCGGACGCGGACCTGCGCACCGCCGAACTGCAATGCGAGTTCCTGCGGGTGGCCGTGTCCAACCTGCCGCTGGGCTTCCCGGTGACCATCAGCATCGGTGTGGCGCAGCACCAGCCCGGTGAAACGTCCGAGCAGACTCTCGCCCGTGCCGATGTGGCGCTGTACCGGGCCAAGGGCGCCGGCCGCAACCGGGTGGAAGTGGCGCCCTGACCGCCCGCGCGGCTGCGGTAGATCCACGCCATGCGTGGATGGCCTGGGCCTTTGCGTGCAGTCGCAGCCATTGCGATACCCGTACGGCACCCTCAACGTCTCACCGCAAGGACGTCGACCATGCTGCAGACCCTGGCCATCGCCAATTACCGATCGCTGCATGCGCTGGTGCTGCCGATGCAGCGGCTCAACGTGGTCACCGGCGACAACGGCAGTGGCAAATCAAGCCTGTACCGCGCGCTGCGCCTGCTGGCGGAAACCGCCCAGGGCGGTGTTGCAGCGGTACTGGCGCGGGAGGGTGGATTGGGCTCGGCGCTGTGGGCCGGTCCGGAAAAGATCGACCGCCGCGTGCTGGCCGGTGAGATTCCGTTGCAAGGCGGGCCGCGACAGGAGTCGGTGGGGCTCAAGCTGGGCTTCGCCACGGATGAATTCGGCTACGCCATCGACCTCGGATATCCGCCGCCTAGCCGATCGGCCTTCGCGCTGGACCCGCAGATCAAGGCCGAATCAATCTGGGCGGGCCCGTTCCTGCGCAGCGCCAATCTGCTGGTCGACCGCCGCGGTGCGCTGGTGCGGCAGCGGCACGCGCGCGGCTGGGACCTGGTGGACGACCGGCTTTCGCTGTTCGACAGCCTGTTCACCCAGGTGGGCGATCCGCAGCGCATGCCGGAAGCCATCGCCTTGCGCGAGTACATCCGCCGTTGGCGCTTCTACGACCACTTCCGCAGCGATGCCGATGCGCCGGCGCGACAACCGGCGATGGCGACCCGTACGCCGGTGTTGCACCACGACGGCCGCGACCTCGCCGCCGCCTGGGTGACGATCATGGAAATCGGCGATCCGCAGGCGCTGGCGCGCAGTGTAGAGGATGCGTTCCCGGGGGCGACGGTCAGCTTCGAGGAACTGGATGGCCGGCTCGCGCTGCGTTTCCACCAGCCCGGTCTGCTGCGGCCACTGTCGATGGCCGAACTGTCCGACGGCACGCTGCGTTTCCTGTTGCTGGCAGCGGCGCTGCACACGCCTCGGCCGCCGCCGCTGCTGGTGCTCAACGAACCGGAGACCAGCCTGCATCCGGATCTGCTGCCGGCGCTGGCGCGCCTGATCATCGCCGCCAGTGCGCGCAGCCAGGTCTGGGTCGTTTCGCATGCCACGCGCTTGATCGCCGCGCTGGAACAGGCACCGCAGTGCCATTCAATGCACCTGCACAAGGAACACGGGCGTACGCTGCTGAGCGGGCAGGGCCTGCTGGATGCACCGGCCTGGCATTGGCCGCAGCGCTGAGACGGGTRCCGCGAAGATCCACGCAATGCGCGGACGCGCTCAATCGGCGATGTTGCGCGCTTCGGATGTTCCGAGGATTTCAGGATGCTGCACGCGCTTGCGGCGGTTGAGCAGCGGATGCAGGAACACGGCACCGACGATGATCGCCACGCCCAGGTAGAACCACGGGGTGACTTCATGCTGCTCGCGCAGCAGCACCACGGCCAGCAACACGGCGTAGACCGGTTCCAGGTTGGTGACCAGCTGCACGGTGTAGGCGCTGAGGTGGCGCAGCGCGACCAGGGCCAGGGCGAACGGCAGCAGCGTGCAGACACCGGCCAGCACCAGCAGCAGGATGCCGTCGTGCAGGTCGGGAACGATCCACAACGGGCTGGCCAGCGCTGGCAGCAGGTACGGCATCAGCGGTGCCAGCAGGGTCAGGGTGAGCGTGCCCGCGCCAAGTTCCAGTGCGGTGACCGTCAGCGGATCGGCATGGCTGACCATGCGCTTGTTGAGCGAGCCGAACACTGCCACCAGCAGGGCCGAGAGCGCACCGATCAACACGCCCAGGCGCATGCCGTCGGGCACGCCGCCCACCACCAGCGCCACACCGGGCASCACGGCCAGGCCGAAGGCCAGTTCGCGCAGCTGGAAGGGACGCTTGGCCACCCAGGGCTCGATGATCGAGGTGAACACCGGTGCCAGGGCGATGCAGGTGGCGGCAACCGAGGCATTGGCCAGCTTCACCGCGCCGTAGAAGGTCAGCCAGTGCAGGGCCACCAGCGCGCCGATACCGGCATAGCCGGCGACCAGCCGCAGCGGCAACGTGCGCAACCCGCGCCAGACCCGCGGCAGCAACGCCAGCATCGCCACCACCAGCAGCATCCGCCACCACACCAGCGGCAGCGCCGGCAGGGTG
>NZ_JBFRFE010000204.1:0-6513 GCF_052114665.1 Stenotrophomonas sp. 2YAF22
GCCAATGACGTCACCACGCGGCGGATGAAGAACACCAACGCGGCAGTGACGGCCAACAACTACGTGGGCTACCAGCTCTACCAGGATGCGGCGCATACCCTGGTGTGGGGCGCCACCACGGGCACCAACACCCAGGCCGGCATCGGCACCGGCCTGGCGGTGCCCTACATCGTCTACGGCCAGATCCTCAACCTGAGCACGGCCAACGCTGCGACCGGCAACTACCTGGATACCGTTACCGCAACGATCACCTATTGATGGAGCACGCCCGCATGGCCRGATCCCGCCCGTGGCGCGCCACCGGCGTGGCGCTGCTCGTTCTCAGCCTGCTTCTTTGGGTCTCCGCGGCCTCGGCAACCAGCCTGCAGGTCGCGCCCACCAGCCTGCAGCTGGAGGCACGCCAGCGCGCCGGCGAACTGTGGTTGACCAACAGCGGCACCTCGCCGGTGAAGCTGCAGGTCCGGGTATTCCGTTGGGTGCAGCAGGACGGCAACGAACAGCTGCTGCCGACCGAAGATCTGCTGGCCACGCCACCGATGCAGGAGTTGGCCGCCGGCCAGCAGCAGCTGGTACGGGTCATGCGCGCCGTGGCCGACACACCGGCTGCGCAGCAGTACTACCGGTTGATCGTCGACGAGGTGCCCGATCTGGCCACGCGCACCGAAGGCATGCAGTTCGTGCTGCGCTATTCCATCCCGGTATTCGTGCAACCCGGCGCTGGCAGCCGGCTGGCACCGCAGCTGCACGCCCGCCTGGTCCGGCTGGACGACGGACGCAACGGCGTGGAAGTAGGCAATACCGGCAACAGCTACGCGCAGATCGCTGACCTCGCCCTGGGTAGCCCGGAGCGGCCGCGCATCGTCCATCCCGGCCTGCTGGGCTATGTGCTGCCCGGCCAGGTCATGCGCTGGCCGCTGGCGCGCACGGCGATCGACCGCGACAACGAACAGATCACGGCCAAGCTCAATGGCGAGTCGGAACAGACGTCGCTGCCGCCACCACCGGCTCGCTGAGGCGCTGATGAGCGCAGCGCTCGGTGCGGCCCTGTCCCCGGCGGCCCATGCAGCCGATGTCTCCGGGGTCTCCGCCGATGCCCTGCTGCCTCCGCCGACCCCGCTCACGGCCAACCAGACGCTGTACCTGGACGTGACCCTCAACAGCACGCCACGCGGCCTGCTGCCCTTCACCGACAATCGTGGCCGCCTGCAGGCCAGCCCCGAGATCCTGCGCCAGCTTGGCTTCAACACCAGCGGCGATGCCCCGGTGTATCTGGACCAGATCAGCGGTGCGGTGGTGCGCTATGACGCGCACCTGCAGACCCTGGCGCTGGACGTGCCACTGGACCAGTTGACCCTGCCCACGACCGTGCTCAGCCGCCCGCAGGTCCGCGCTTCCCGCGGCAGCGCCTCGCCCGGCGTCCTGCTCAATTACGACCTGTACGGCAGCCGCGTCGACAGCCTGGGCAACCTTGCCCTGAGCTCTGAACTGCGGGTGTTCGGCATCGGTACCGGCACCTTCGAGAGCACCGCCGTCAGCCGTCGCTACCAGACCGGAGACCGCCACTGGCGCAGCGAAAGCGTACGCCTTGATACGCGCTGGACCCTGGATTTCCCGGACAAGGCGCTGACCCTGGAGGTGGGCGACTTCTACAGCGGCTTTGTCGACTGGAGCCGGCCGGTACGCCTGGGCGGCCTGCAGATCGGGCGCAATTATGGGCTGCAGCCGTATCGCGTTCTCACCCCCACCCCGGCCTTCCTCGGCCAGGCGGTGGTGCCATCCACGGTCGAGCTGTATGTGGATGGCCTGCGCCAGTACAGCGGCCAGGTGCCGGTAGGGCCGTTCCAGCTGGCGGCGCAACCGGGCATCAGCGGCAACGGCAGCGCGCAGGTCGTGGTTACCGACGCCTTTGGCCGCATGCAGACGCTGGATTTCAGCTTCTACGGCACCCAGCAGCTGCTGGCCAAGGGCCTGTCGGACTGGTCGCTCGGCGTCGGCCAGCTGCGCGAGCAGTTCGGCGAACGCTCCTTCGCCTACGACGACCGTACCGTGGCAAGCGCCAGCTGGCGCGGCGGCGTCAGCGATACGTTCACCGGCGAAGCACACGCCGAAGGCGGCGGCGGCCTGGCACAGGCCGGCCTGGGCGGCTGGTGGCTGCTGGGCGGTGCGGGCGTATTCAATGCCGCCTACGCCCACAGCCGCTACCAGGGCCTGCAGGGCGGCCAGTGGGCGCTGGGGTACAGCTGGAACAACCGCCATTTCAACTTCAATCTGCGCAGCGTGCGCAGCCACGGCGACTACCGCGACCTGGGCGCGCTGCAGGCCAACCTGCCGCCCAGCATCAGCGAGCAGGCCACGGTCGGCCTGGACCTGTTGCGCCTGGGCACGCTCAGCGCCAGTTACCTGCGCCTGCGCTACCCCGATGGCGATGACAACCGTTATGCCAGCCTGTTCTGGTCCCGCAGCTGGAGCCAGCGCTGGTCGGCCTACCTGTCGGTCAACCAGAACCTGGACAACAGCGATGACCGCAGTGTCTACCTGTCGCTGACCGCAAGCCTGGGCAACAACCGCCAGGCCAGCCTGTCCAGCCAGCGCAACGGTGACAGCCAGAGCTGGGTTGCCGACGTCACCCAGCCGGTGCCGGGCGACGGCAGCGCAGGTGGTATCGGTTGGCGCGCACAGGTCCGCCATGGCGACGGCGGCAGCGGCGGCCTGGCCGAAGTCGGCATCCTCAACGATGTCGGCCGCTATGCCTTCGGTGCCTCCCGCCAGGCGGGCCTCAACTACGCCTATGGCAGCGCCAGCGGCAGCCTGGTGTGGATGGCCGGGCACACCTTTGCCGCCCGCGAAGTCGCCGACGCCTTCGCCGTGGTCAGCACGAATGGCGTTGGCGGTGTGCCGGTGCGGCTTGAGAACCGCCTGATCGGTGTCACCGACGATCGGGGCCTGCTGCTGATCAGTCCGCTGCTGTCCTGGCAGCGCAACCGCGTCTCCATCGACACCCTGGACCTGCCGGCGGACATGCGCGCTGATCGCATCGAGGACTGGGTGACACCCCGCCAGCGCGCCGGCACCGGCCTGACCTTCAACCTGCGTTCGCGCGCGTCGTTGCGGCTGATCCTGCAGGACATGAGGGGGCAACCGCTGGAGGTGGGCAGCGAAGTGCAGCTGCCCGATGGCCGCCAGGCCACCGTGGGCTACGACGGCCTGCTGTACCTGGAGGACGTTGCACCTGGCAGCGTGCTGTACATCACCAGCAGCGGTGGCCAGTGCCGGGTCCGCGTGCCGGTACCGCAGGTGGTCGCCGTCGGGGCCAGCGCGCGCCCGGCCCCGCTGCAATGCGTGCCGGAGGTGGCGCCATGAGGATGCTGCTGCTCGGCCTGCTGCTTCTGGCCGGCCTGATCGCCAGTGCGCCGACACGCGCGGCCGCGACGTGCACCGCCACCGCCGACGCGCTGCTGCCCTTCGGCAACGTCAGCAGCGGCGCGCCAGGTGCCACCCCCGGCACCTTGAACATCACCGTGAACTGCTCCACCGCCGCACTCAGCCTGATCGCCACCACCGGCATCCGCGTCTGCATCGGCCTGGGCAATGGCACCGGCGGCACCAGTACTTCGCCGTGGCGGACAATGGTCAACGGCAGCAGTGATCCGCTCAATTTCCAGATCTACAACGTCGCCAACTACAGCGAAGTCACCGGCCTGGCACCGCGCGGTACACCTCCCGCACAGGAGCTGACGATGACCTACAACGTGCCGCTGATCGGCGGCTCCGGCAGCCGTACCACGCAGTTGTTCGCACAGATTCCGGCCAACCAGGTGCTGGCCTCCGGCAACTACAGCAGCACCTTCACCGGGGCCAACGTGGTGCTCACCTGGGCCTGGAACGAGGTGCTGCTGGGCACCGCCACCGTACCGGCCACCTGCAATGGCGGCGCTACCGGCACCAACACCGCCAGCAATGCCTTCACCTTCAATGCCACTGCCACCGTGCTGCCGCAATGCGGCAGCTACCTCACCACCACCATGAATTTCGGCAACGTCACCGGCAGCATTCCCGCCAACATCGACCAGACCGCCACCCTCACCCTGACCTGCCTCAAGCGCACCGCCTACCAGGTCGGCCTGAACAACGGTCAGAACAACCCGGCCCTGACCACCACCCGGCGCATGCGTACCACCATCGGCAGCAACAGCTATTACCTGACCTACGAGCTGTACCGGGACGCTGCGCGCAGCCAGCGCTGGGGCAATACGCTCACCGTGGACACCTTCAGCGGCGTCGGCACTGGCAGCGCGCAGACACTGAACATATTCGGGCGTGTGCCTCCCGTCGCCGGACAGCCTCCGGCGGGCACCTACAACGACCTGGTGCAGGTGACGATCACCTACTGAGGGGAGCCCGCTCTACRGAATCCCCCCTGTCGGCCGATACCGCGCATCAAGTCGACAACACGGTGGATGGCAGGTGGTTCGCGGAATACTGATCGGAGCGATGTCCATCACCAGCACGACAGCGTGGGCCGACCCGGCGCCCGTCCCACTGCAGATCCGCCTGACTGTGGTTGAAGGCTGCGCCGGCACGGAGCGTGGCCCACGTTGCCCGGTGCCACAGCAGCACAGCGACGGCGGTCACCTGCCGCCCCAGGTCCGTGAACTGGCCCCGCCAGCGCAGGACGAACAGGGGCATTCGCTGCCCGAACCGCCCACCACTTACTACTGATGCGCCGGCTACTGCTGCTGGCCGCGGTGCTGCCTATTGCCGCGCAGGCGCTGGAGCTGGTGCCGACCACCCTGAACCTGCCGGCTGCGCAGGGGCGGGCCGAGCTGTGGCTGCGCAATCCTGGCCCTGGGCATTGGCGCGGCCAGGTGCAGATCTGGGCGTGGGACCAGCAACCGGGCGCCGAACACCTGCAACGCAGCGCGCAGGTGCTGGCCAGTCCGACCCTGCTGGACCTTCCTGCCGGTGCACGCCAGCGCGTCTGGTTGCTGCCGGCGTCATCCGCACCTGTGGCCGCTGAACAGGCATTCCGTATCATCCTGGCTCYGGCAGAACCGGCCATGCCGCGCTATTCACTGCCCCTGTTCCGCAGCGAACCGGTCGGCCCAACGCCCCCCTGCCTGCGGGCAGAGCTGGTGGTCAACGGGTCGCAATTCACACTGAGACTGTTGAACGGTGGCACCGGGCACGCGCGCTTGAGCGACCTTGCCTATGAGGCGGCTGGCGGCCAACGCAGCCTGCTGCTGCCCGGTCTTGCCGGCTACGTACTGGCGGCGCGCCAGCGCCAGTGGCAGCTGCCGCCGCGCGCCGATGGCTATGCAGGCGGCAGGTTCCATGCCCGCTTGCAGGACGGCACAGAGGTGATTCTGGCGGCGCAGACACCCGCAATTGCAGCGAGCCAGCCAAGCGGGCTATAATTGCCCGGATGTCCTGCCGCCGCGTGCGCGGGACACCGTCCACACCGGACGTCACCGGTGAATCCACACCTGCTGCCCCCATCCGTGCCGGGGTGCTCCGCAAGGAGTTCGGCCACGGAGGCAACAGGGAAGCCCAACCCCGGAACCTTCAGCGCTTCCACGCGTCCCGCATACCTATCCCGCGGGCGGAATCGCCGGTTCCCCATCAGGAGTTTTGCAATGCCCCAGGTCACCATGCGTCAGATGCTGGAAGCCGGCGTCCACTTCGGCCACCAGACCCGCTACTGGAACCCGAAAATGGCTCCGTACATCTTCGGCGCCCGCGGCAAGATCCACATCATCAACCTGGAAAAGACCGTCCCGCTGTTCAACGACGCGATGAACTTCATCTCGTCGGTTGCCCAGAAGCGCGGCACCATCCTGTTCCTGGGCACCAAGCGCAGCGCGCGTGAGTCGATCCGCGAAGAAGCCGAGCGTTGCGGCATGCCGTTCATGAACCAGCGTTGGCTGGGCGGCACCCTGACCAACTTCCGTACCGTCAAGCAGTCGGTTGCCCGCCTGAAGGAACTGGAAGCCGGTGAATCCGACGGCACCTTCGAGAAGCTGGTCAAGCACGAAGTGCTGGGCCTGCGTCGCGAGCGCGACAAGCTGGAAGCCTCGCTGGGCGGCATCAAGGACATGAACCGTCTGCCGGACGCGATCTTCGTCATCGATATCGGCCACGAAGACATCGCCATCAAGGAAGCCAAGAAGCTCGGCATCCCGGTGATCGCCGTTGTCGATACCAACTACAACCCGGAGCTGGTGGATTACGCGATCCCGGGCAACGACGACGCCATCCGTGCCGTGCAGCTGTACGCACGCGCCGCTGCTGACGCCGTGCTGGAAGGCAAGGCTGCTGCACCGCACGCTGCCACCGTCCGTGAAGAAGAGTTCGCCGACGCTCCGGCCGAAGAAGGCAAGCCGGCTCGCCGCGCTCCGGCCAAGAAGGCTGCTGCCGACAAGGGCGAAGCCCAGGCCTGATCCAGGCCCCGGTGGGCGCCACGCGCCCACCTTTCCTGTCCGCTGCCGATGGCGCGACGACAGGACACTGTCACAC
>NZ_JBFRFE010000205.1:0-6469 GCF_052114665.1 Stenotrophomonas sp. 2YAF22
AGCATGGCGATCACACGGTCGCGCTGCACCTTGCCCTCGCGGATGCCTTCCACCAGCAGCAGCACGGCCAGGGCAGCGAACATCACGCCAAGGATCCAGGCCAGCGCGGTGGCGCCGGTGGCGAGCAGGAAGTAGGCCACCGGAATGGCGAACAGCGAACCGACCAGCACCATGACGATGCGGCCGAAGCCTTCGGCACCGGCCGGCGGTGCACCGATGCCCTTCAGGCCGGCACGACCGATGTAGAACCACACCAGCGAGATCAGCATGCCCACGCCGGAAGCGATGAACACGACCTTGTAGGACGGCATTTCCGAGGTGCCGAAGACCTTGCGGGCCAGGTACTCGGTCAGCACCGGAGCGATCATCGCGCCGATGTTGATGCCCATGTAGAAGATGGTGAAGCCCGAGTCGCGGCGTTCGTCCTTCAGGCCGTACAGCTTGCCGACCATGGTCGAGATGTTGGGCTTGAACAGACCGTTGCCGACGATGATCGTGGCCAGGCCGAGCTTGAAGATGTGCTCCTGCGGCAGCGAGATCATGAACAGGCCGACGGCCATGATGATCGCGCCGGTCAGGATCGAGCGCTGGTAACCCAGTACCCGGTCGGCCACGTAACCGCCGAAGATCGCCGCGGCGTACACCAGCGCCAGGTAGGCGCCGTAGATGCGGCTGGCGTCGCCTTCACCGGCGGCGTTGCCGTTGTAGAACTGGGCAACGATGTACAGCACCAACGCCCAGCGGATGCCGTAGAACGCAAAGCGCTCCCAGAACTCGGTCATGAACAGCATCCACAACGGGCGCGGGTGGCCCATCGTGGTGTTGAAGTCCGGCAGCGCCGGCTCTGGGGTGTTCGCAGTGGCGTTTACGCTCATGCGGAATTCCTGGTTCGGTGGATGGAGGCACGTCCGATGTGCGGTGAAGCAACGCGCGAGGATCACCGACTTCTGGCGTTCACGTCAAATACACGCCGTTTGAGGCAGGTCGCAGCCTGCTCGCTGAACTTGCATCTGAAACGATCCAGCCAGCCGCGGGCGGCCAAGCTGAATGGGGATCAGGCCAGATCCGGCGGGGGCGCGACCTGCAGGGTGGTGCGTACCTGGAACAATTCAGGGAAGAAGGTCAGTTCCAGCGCCTTGGCCAGGAAGCCCACGCCGGACGAGCCGCCGGTGCCGCGCTTGAAGCCGATCACCCGCATCACCGTGCGCATGTGGCGGAACCGCCACAGCTGGAAGGCGGTTTCCAGGTCCACCAGGTCCTCGCACAGCGCGTACTCGCGCCAGTAGCGGTCGGTGTCCTGGTAGATGCGTTCGAAGACCGGCTGCAGGCTGTCGTCGGCCACGTGTGGCTGGGTCCAGTCGTGCGCCTCGTACACCGCCGGCACGGCGTGGCCGAAGCGGGCCAGGTACTTCAGGAATTCCTCGTACAGGCTCGGCGCCTCCAGCACGGTGCGCAGCTGCGCCTGCCCGGCCGTGTCGTGCTCGAACACCTGCAGCATCTGCGCGTTCTTGTTGCCCAGCAGGAACTCGATGTAGCGGTACTGCAGCGACTGGAAGCCCGAGGACGGACCCAGCACGTCGCGGAAGCCCATGTACTCGGACGGGGTGAGCGTTTCCAGCACCGACCACTGCTCGGTCAGCTGGCGCAGCACCTGCTTGCTGCGCGCCAGCACCTTGCGGCACTGCCAGACCTCATCGCGCTGCAGGAAGCCGATCGCCGCACCCAGCTCGTGGCCCAGCAGCTTCAACCACAGCTCGGAGGTCTGGTGCTGGATGATGAAGAGCATCTCGTCGTGATGCGGCGGGTTGGACAGCGGCTGCTGCGCGCTGAGCAGCTGGTCCAGCCGCAGGTAGCCGCCGTAGGTCAGCCGCCCCTGCAGATCGGTGTGGATACCGGCTTCGAGATCGCGTTGGTTGTTGTCGACGGACATGGGCGGGACCAGATCGGGGGCGGCAAGGGTAGCGCGTTGCCGCCGCGCTGGCAGCCGCGATGACCGTACCGGGGCGTGCGGTAGGGCTGTGGAACGGTGGTTGCGCGTGGAACCGTTTGCGCCGTTCTACTGGCGCTCAGCCCAGCGTCGTTTGTGATGCTTTGCAGCAATGGCTGAATACGTTGAAGTTATTGGCATCATGGACCCGGTGGGGGGTACAAAGGCCGGTAGGCCGTGCTGCGCCGCAGGACGGCTTTTTCGTACGCATTCCTTAACATGGCGATTCATATCATTTGTAACTTCTCTGTCGAAGGTGCAGTACGCAATGACGGTTGCCGCTGAGTTCAAGATCGAATACCTGCAGTATCTGGACACGGACGGCACGCTCGTCCGCGATGACCTGCCCGAAGCCCTGCGCGACCCACGCGCGTTGCTGCCGATGTTCAAGCAGATGCTGTTCGTGCGCGTGTTCGACGGCAAGTCGATCGCGCTGCAGCGCACCGGCAAGCTGGGCACCTACGCCGCATGCCTCGGCCACGAAGCCGCGCATGTGGGCATCGGCGCCTCGATGCAGAAGGACGACGTGTTCGCACCGTCCTACCGCGAGTACGGCGCGATGTTCATGCGTGGCGTGCGCCCGCACGACGTGCTGATGTACTGGGGCGGCGACGAGCGCGGCAACGACTACGGCGGCAATGCCGCCAAGGACTTCCCGTTCTGCGTGCCGATTTCCACCCAGTGCCTGCACGCCGCAGGCGCTGCGCTGAAGTTCAAGCTCAACAAGGAACCGCAGATCGCGGTGGCCGTATGCGGCGACGGTGGCAGTTCCAAGACCGACTTCTACGCGGCCTTGAATTCGGCCGGTGCCTACAAGCTGCCGCTGATCCTGTGCATCGTCAACAACGGCTGGGCCATCTCGGTCCCGCGTTCGGCGCAGACCGGTGCCGAGACACTGGCACAGAAGGGCCTGGCCGGCGGCCTGCACTGCCTGCAGGTGGACGGCAACGACCTGATCGCGGTGATGGCCGCCATGCTGCAGGCGCGCGAGCGTGCGCTGGCCGGCGACGGCGGCACCGTGCTGGAACTGATGACCTACCGCCTGTCCGACCACACCACCGCCGATGACGCGCGCCGCTACCGCGACGACGCCGAAGTGAAGGATGCCTGGCAGCGCGAGCCGATGCTGCGCCTGCGCAAGTACCTGACCAACGCCGGTGTCTGGAGCGAGGAAGAAGAAGCTGCCTGGACCGCCGAATGCGGCAAGCGCGTGGACGAGGAAGTGAACCTGTACCTCAACACGCCGGTGCAGCCGGTCGAGGCGATGTTCGATTTCCTCTATGCCGACCCGCCGCAGGACCTGCTGGCCCAGCGTGCCCAGGCGATCGCCCTGGAGCAGCGCCATGGATGAGATCAAGAACGGCGCGTCCAGCGCGCATACCAACGCCGCCGACAGCGCTGCCGTCGCGCGCGGAGAACAGAACATGACCGACACCCCGATCACCCTCATCGAAGCCATCACCCAGGCGCTGGCCTGGGAGCTGGAACACGACAAGTCGGTGCTGGTGCTGGGCGAAGACGTGGGCGTCAACGGCGGCGTGTTCCGCGCCACCGCCGGCCTGCAGCAGCGCTTCGGCGCCGACCGCATCCTCGACACCCCGCTGGATGAAACCACCATCGCCGGCCTCACCATCGGCCTGGCCGCACAGGGCATGAAGCCGGTGGCCGAAGCGCAGTTCGATGGCTTCATGTACCCGATGGTCGACCACATCATCTGCCACGCCGCGCGCCTGCGTTACCGCACCCGTGGCCGCCTGCACTGCCCGATGGTGCTGCGCGTGCCGTGGGGTGGCGGCATCCGTGCGCCGGAGCACCACAGCGAGGCCAACGAAGCGATCTTCACCAACGTACCGGGCCTGCGCGTGGTGCTGCCGTCCTCGCCGCAGCGCGCCTATGGCCTGCTGCTGGCCGCGATCCGCGAGCCGGATCCGGTGATCTACATGGAGCCCAAGCGCATCTACCGCCAGTACAAGGAAGTGGTCGTCAATGACGGCGAAGCCCTGCCGCTGGACGTGTGCTTCGTGCTGCGCGATGGCACCGACGTGACCCTGGTGACCTGGGGTGCACAGGTGAAGGAAGCGCTGGAAGCGGCCGACAAGCTGGCCGGCGAAGGCATCAGTGCCGAAGTCATCGACGTGGCTACGCTGCGTCCGCTGGACTTTGCCACCATCGCCGAGTCTGTGGCCAAGACCGGCCGCTGCGTGATCGTGCAGGAGGCCCCGAAGACCGCGGGCTTCGGCGCGGAAATCGCCGCACGCCTGGCCGAGGAATCGATCTACGACCTGCTGGCTCCGGTCGAGCGCGTTACCGGTTACGACACCCACATTCCGCTGTTCCGCCTGGAGATGAAGTATCTGCCGAGCGTGGAGCGGATCGTGGCGGCGGCCAAGCGCGCGGTGGCGGCAGGCTGACATGCGGGCCCGCCTTCTCGGGGCTTACCGCAGCCAGTATCCCAACCCGCTCCGGTTCCGCACCGGCCAGATCGTCGAAGTAGGTGTACGTGACGAGGAATGGCCGGCGTTTGCCTGGGTGCGCACCAGCGATGGGCGCGCCGGATGGGCACCGGTAGCGTGGTTGCAGCTGTTGGACGATGGTCGCGCCGAAGCCCTGCGCGACTACGACGCCCGCGAGCTGGATGTGGAGAACGGCGAGATGGTCAAGCTTCATCACGAACACGGCGGGTGGTGGTGGTCCGAGCGCGCCAATGGCGCGACGGGCTGGTTGCCTGCCCGCGAACTGGAACTGCTGGAAGAGAACTGCAAATGAGCCAGACCAAGAACTTCAACCTGCCCGACCTGGGCGAAGGCCTGCCGGACGCGACCATCGTCGAGTGGTTCGTCAAGGAAGGCGATGTGATCAAGCTGGACGAGCCGCTGGTCTCGATGGAGACCGCCAAGGCCGTCGTCGAAGTGCCCTCGCCGTTCTCCGGCACGGTGCTGAAGCTGTCCGGCGCTGCCGGCGACATCATCACGACCGGCGCGGTGCTGGCCAGCTTCGCGCTGGACCCGAACCTGCCGCAGCGTGCTGACGGCCAGGACACCGGCCACAGCCACGGCCATGCCGCTCCGGCTGCTGCGGCAGCTCCGACGCCACCGCCGCTGCCCACCGCAGCCGCCCCGGTGGCCGCTGGAGAAGCCAAGCCGGCTGCCGCCGAGCGTGATGACGCCGGCACCGTGGTCGGCGCGATGCAGAGCTCCAACGCTGTGCATGCCGAACAGGCGCTGGCCGTGGGCGGCGTCAAGGCCGTGCCGGCGGTGCGTGCCACCGCGCGCAAGCTGGGCGTGGACCTGAGCCGCGTACGTGCCACCGGCGCCGATGGCGCGGTGACCATGGCCGACGTCAAACAGGCCGCAGCCGACGGCAGCGCGAAGATCGGCGCGGCTCCGGCAGCGGTTGCTGCACCGGCTGCCGCCGCACCGGCGCCGGCCCAGGTGGCCGCACCGGTACAGTCCGACGCACGCACCCCGCTGTCCGCTGCCGGCAAGCCGATGCGCACCCAGCCGCCGGGCGTGGTCGCCAAGGGCCAGCCGGAACCGCTGAAGGGCGTGCGCCGCAACATGGCCCGCGTCATGGCCGATGCGCACAGCAAGGTCGTGCCGACCACGCTGAACGACGACGCCGACATCCACGCCTGGTTGCCGGGCAACGACGTCACCGCGCGCCTGGTGCGCTCGATCGTGGTCGCCGCGCAGAAGGTGCCGGCGATGAACGCCTGGTTCGACGGTGAAGCGCTGACCCGCACCCTGCACGCGCAGGTGGACATCGGCATCGCCGTGGATACCGACGACGGCCTGTTCGTGCCGGCCCTGCGCAACGCCGACATGCTCGACGCGCGTGGCATCCGTGAAGGCGTGAACCGTCTGCGCGAGCAGGTGGAAGCGCGTTCGATCGCGGCCTCGGAATTGAGCGGCTACACCATCTCGCTGTCCAACTTCGGCATGTTCGCCGGCCGCTACGCGACCCCGGTCGTGGTGCCGCCGTGCGTGGCCATCGTCGGTGCCGGCCGTGCCCGCCACCAGATGACCCCGGTGATGGGCGGCGTGGAAGCGCACAAGGTCATTCCGCTGTCGGTGACCTTCGACCACCGCGCCGCCACCGGCGGTGAAGCGGCCCGCTTCCTGCGCGCGATGATGGACGATCTGGCTCTGGCCAGCTGACCGGTAGGTGCCAACCTTGGTTGGCACATGAGTTGAAAAAACGCCGGGCATTGCCCGGCGTTTTTTTGTGCCTGCTGGATCGCGCGCCATCCACGCATCGCGTGGATCTACTGAACGACCTGTCGCTGCGGTGGGCTCGCCGTTGTTCTGCGTCAGGGGAGGATCAATCGCGCGCGACCATGCCCTCGGCGCGGCTGTAGACACGCAGCCGGTGACCATCGGGGTCGACCCCGACGAAGGTGTGGCCGAATTCCAGCGTCACCGGCGCCTGGGCGATGCGCACGCCAAGCCCGCGCCACTCGTCGTGCATGCGCTGCACCGTTGC
>NZ_JBFRFE010000206.1:0-6467 GCF_052114665.1 Stenotrophomonas sp. 2YAF22
GATCACGGTGTTGCCGGCCAGCGGCCGGCACTACCGTCAGTCGACGTGGAAGGCGAGGGTGGCGGCCACGGCCTGCTGCCACCCGGCGTAGAGTTTCTCGCGCCGGGCCACCGCCATCTGCGGTTCGAAGCGGCGATCAAGCCCCCACTGTGCCGCGATCTGTTCGCGGCTCTCCCAGAAGCCGACCGCCAGCCCGGCCAGGTAGGCCGCACCCAGCGCGGTGGTCTCGGTCACCCGCGGTCGCAGCAGGGGTACGCCGAGGATGTCGGCCTGGAAGCCGGCGAGGAAGTCGTTTCCGATCGCGCCGCCATCGGCGCGCAGTTCACTGAGCGAGATCCCCGCATCGGACTGCATCGCATCCAGAACGTCGCGGGTCTGGTAGGCCATCGCCTCCAGCGCTGCGCGCACGAAGTGGGCCTTGCCGGTGCCACGGGTCAGGCCGAACATCGCACCGCGCACGTCGCTGCGCCAGTACGGTGCACCCAGGCCGACGAAAGCCGGCACCAGATATACCCCCGCGCTGTCCGGCACCTGTGCGGCCAAGGCTTGGCTGTCAGCAGCGCGATCGATCATGCGCAGCCCATCGCGCAGCCACTGCACCACCGAGCCGGCGATGAAGATCGACCCCTCCAGCGCGTACTCCACCTTTCCCTCCAGGCCCCAGGCAATGGTGGTCAGCAGGCCATTGCGCGAGCGCACGGCCTGCGTGCCGGTGTGCATCAGCATGAAGCAGCCGGTGCCATAGGTGTTCTTGACCATGCCTGGCTGGAAGCAGGCCTGGCCGAACAGCGCGGCCTGCTGGTCACCGGCGATGCCGGCGATCGGGATCGGGTGGTCGAAGAAGAACTGCGGGCGCGTGTGCGCGTATACCGAACTGGAATCGCGCACCTGCGGCAGCATCGCACGCGGAATGTCCAGCAGGGCCAGCAGGTCCTCGTCCCATTCCAGGGTGTGGATGTTGAACAGCAGCGTGCGCGCGGCGTTGCTGTAGTCGGTCACGTGCGCCTGGCCGCCGCTGAGATTCCACACCAGCCAGCTGTCGATGGTGCCGAACAGCAGCTCGCCACGTTCGGCCCGCTGCTGCGCGCCTTCCACGTGATCGAGGATCCAGCGGATCTTGGTGGCCGAGAAATAGGCGTCGATCAGCAGCCCGGTGCGCTCGCGGATCAGCGCTTCGTGGCCGCCGGACTTCAGCCGCTCGCAGATCGCCTGGCTTTGCCGCGACTGCCAGACGATGGCGTTGTGGATCGGTTGTCCGCTGGCGCGGTCCCAGACCACGGTGGTTTCGCGCTGGTTGGTGATACCCAGTGCCGCGATGTGGCGGGGATCGATCTGTTCGCGGCTGAGCAGTTCGGTGATCGTGGCATAGACGCTGGTCAGRATCTCGCGCGGGTCATGCTCGACCCAGCCCGGCTGTGGAAACACCTGGGTGAACTCGCGCTGTGCGCTGCCGACGATGTCGCCTGCGCGATCAAACAGGATCGCGCGCGAACTGGTGGTTCCCTGGTCGATGGCCAGCACGTAGCGGGGCGTCATGCAGCGTCTCCGGTGGCGATATTGGAATCGTAATGCATCGGCGGCGCCGGGCCGCGCGCGGCATTACCGGCGATGTGAATCCATCCAGGCCTGCAGCCGTACTGCCTGCGCCGCGTCCATCTGCAGCCCCAGCTTGCTCCGCCGCCACAGTACATCCTCGGCGCTACGGGCCCACTCGTGGTCGCACAGGAACGCCACCTCGCGTGCGTGCAGGCCCGCGCCAAAGTCTTCGCCCAGATCGAACAGGCTGCGTGCGCCGTGCAGCAGATCGATGCTGCGACTGCCATAGGCGCTGGCCCAGCGCCGCAGCGTGGCCTCCGGCAGCCAGGGGGCCTGGTGCCGAAGCTGTTCACGTGCCTGCCCGGCATCGCCCCAGTCGCTGCCGGGCAGTGGCTCGCCTGCCGCCGTCCAGGCGGGGCCGGCGTGCGGCAGATAGGGGCGCAGCAGGTCCACTGCCTCCTCGGCCAGTACCCGGTACGTGGTCAGCTTGCCGCCCAGCACGTGCAGCGCAGGCGCACCTTCGGCGTCCAGTTGCAGGCGATAGTCACGGCTCAGTTTGGCCGCGCGCGGGTCCGGGTCGGCCAGCAGCGGGCGCACGCCGGCGAACTGCCAGACCACCTCGGCAGGTGCGACCGGATCGCGCAGGTAGCCGTTGGCAGCGCTGCACAGGTAGTCCACTTCCGCGGGCAGCACACTGCAGCGTGCGGGGTCGCCGCGATAGTCGGTGTCAGTGGTGCCGATGAGCAGATGGTCGTGGAAGGGCAGCAGGAACACCACGCGGCCATCGGGCTGCTGCAGCAGGCAGGCGCGGTCGTTCGGCCAGACGCGGCGCAGCACGATGTGGCTGCCCTGGACCAAGCGCAGCGCAGGTCCGCCGCTGCGGGCGTGCATGCGCTCCAGCAGGCCGCCGGCCCAGGGGCCTGCGGCGTTGACCACCGCCTGTGCCTGGACGGTCTGCTGATGGCCTGCGACGTCTTCCAGTACGGCGTGCCAGCGTCCGTGCCCGCGTTGCAGGTCCACGCAGCGCGTGCCGGTCAGGATGCGTGCACCCCGCTGCGCAGCGTCGAGCGCGTTGAGGATGACCAGCCGCGCGTCATCCACCTGTGCGTCGGCGTAGCTGAAGGCGTGCTGCAGCTGTGGCGACAGCAGCGCGCCGAGTGGATCGGCGTGCAGGTCCACGGCGCGCGACGCGGGGAAGGCGGGGCTGCGCCGGCCCAGATGGTCGTACAGCCAGAGCCCGAGGCGCAGCATCCAGCGCGGGCGCAGGTGCGGCTGCCACGGAAGCACGAAGCACAGCGGCCGCACCAGGAACGGCGCCTGCCGACGCACCACCTCTCGTTCGCCCAGTGCCTTGCGCACCAGGCCGAACTCGCCCCGTTCCAGGTAGCGCAGGCCGCCATGGATCAGCTTGCTGCTGGCGCTGGAGGTGTGTGCTGCCAGGTCGTGCTGTTCGCACAGCAGCACCTTCAGGCCGCGGCCGCTGGCATCACGGGCGATACCGGCGCCGTTGATGCCACCGCCGATCACCAGCAGGTCGACCTCGTGCATCGCGCCTCCGCATCCCGTCTGTGTAGATCCGACTGGAAGTCGACTCTACAGAACCCGGGTGACGGAAACGACGACGGGCCCCGAAGGGCCCGTCGCGGTACAACAATGACGCAGAAGCGCTTAGAAGCGGGCGCCGATGCCGAAGCCGACGGTCCACGGATCCATCTTCGCTTCGCCGATCTTCTCGCCGCCGACCTTCACGTCCGGACGCGAGCGCATGTAGCGGGCGTCGGCACGGGCGAACCAGGTCGAGTTGATGTTCATGTCCACACCGACGGTGCCGATCACGCCCTTGGCGTCCTTCAGGCGGATGTCGGAGTCGCTGCCGTCGGCCAGGGTTTCATTGCTGAAGGCCGACTGGAAGTAGCCCACGCCCACGAACGGACGGAACACGTTGTCAGCCTGGCCGAAGTGGTACTGGCCGCTCAGCGCGACCGGCTGCTGCTCGACGCTGCCGAGGCGGGCATTGCCCGGGCCCTTCACCTTGTGGTCGAACTTGTCTGCAGCGCCCCACAGCTCAACGGCCCAGTTGTCGTTGATGTAGTAGCTGAAGCTGACGGTCGGTGCCGGGCCGCCATCGACCTTCTTGATGCCGTCGATCGGGTCATTCTTCGGCTGCAGCAGCGAGACGCCGCCAACCACGGCAAAATGCTTGCCCGAGGCGGTATCGGTGGTGCTGCTGTCCTGCGCGAAGGCAGCCGGTGCGAACGCGGCGGAGGTCAGCAGGGCGAGGCTCAGGATACGGATGGAGCGCATGGGGGAATCTCCTAATGTTTCTTGTTTTGGGCCCCCGGTTGCGGGGCGAGCACACCGTAGTCGCCCCAACATGAATCGAATCCGACGCGCGTTAAAAATTAGTTCGCACTGTTCAGCGAACAGCGCGAAATCCTTGTTTTCCTGTGGTTTCTGTCCTTCCGGAATATTCATGCAGTTGGAGAAGATGTGAGCGCCGCAACGTTGTGCATCGGCCTGCCTGCGCAGGTAAACACGGATTGCCGGGTGTTGCTGCTGGGTTCAATGCCCGGTATCGCTTCGTTGCAGGCACAGCATTACTACGCGCACCCGCGCAATCGCTTCTGGCCATTGCTCGGCGATCTGTGCGGCTTCGACCCGACAATGCCGTACGCGCAGCGACTGCAGGCGCTTGCAGCCAATGGTGTCGGCCTCTGGGATGTGATCGGCCGCTGCGAACGACGCGGAAGCCTGGATGCGGACATCGTGCGTGGCACGGAAGTGGCCAATGCACTTCCCGCACTGATCGCCGCATTGCCTGACCTGCAGCTGATCGGCTGCAACGGTGGCGCGGCGATGCAGGCCTTCCAGCGCTGGGTGCAACCGCAGCTGGCCACGTCGGCCAAGGTGCTGGCGCTGCCGTCCACCAGTCCGGCCAACGCAGCGTGGTCCTTGCCGCGCCTGCGCCAGGCCTGGCAGCCGGTGGCCGTCGCACTGGCGACATCAAGCGGACATCGGCAGGACAATACGCTACCGACTGGAAGCGCTGGCGGGCCATGAGCAACAGCGTGTCCCGGCTGCGTGCGTACTGAAAACACCTGTAACGGTTGGCGCTGGCTCCCGCTGGCCGCACAATAGACGTTTCCCTACACCAGATTGCCGGAGTTCTCCCCATGGCCGAAATCAAGGAAGCACGTGTCCCCGATATCGGTGACTACAGCGATATCCCGGTAATCGAGGTGCTTGTTGCCGTCGGCGATACGGTGAAGAAGGACCAGGGCCTGGTCACGCTGGAAAGCGATAAAGCGACCMTGGARGTGCCGTCCTCGGYRGCCGGCGTGGTCAAGGAAATCAAGGTCAAGCTGGGCGACASCCTGTCCGAAGGCAAGGTCGTGGCACTGATCGAAGTGGCCGACGGCGAGGCTGCCCAGCCGGCCGCTGCTGCTGCACCCGCACCGGCCAAGGCCGCTGCTCCGGCCGCTGCCACCCAGGCCGCTCCCGCTCCGGCCGCTGCTGCTGCCGCCCCCGCTGCCAGTGGCGGCGCGGTGGAAGCCCTGGTGCCGGATATCGGCGATTACAGCGRYRTKCCGGTSATCGAAGTGCTGGTCGCCGTKGGCGATACGGTGAAGAARGACCAGGGYCTGGTSACSCTGGAAAGCGACAAGGCCACCATGGAAGTGCCGTCGTCGGTCGCCGGCGTCGTCAAGGAGATCAAGGTCAAGGTCGGCGACAACCTGTCGCAGGGCAACGTGGTCGCCATCATCGAAGCCGAAGGCGCTGCCGCCCCGGCCCCGGGCAAGGCTGCCGCCGCTGCTGCCCCGGCCGCCGCCGAGACCGCCACCAAGGTCGAGCCGGTCGCCGTGCCGGCCCAGCCGGACAAGCTGGCCGCCCGCGAGATCGCCAGCGCCCCCTCGGCCGGCGCGCCGACCAGCCCGCCGGTACAGTTCAACGCCGATGGCGTGCTGCCGGCCAAGGTGCCCTACGCATCGCCGGTGGTGCGCGTGTTCGCCCGTGAGCTCGGTGTCGACCTGCTGCAGGTCAGTGGCAGCGAGAAGGGCGGCCGCATCACCAAGGCCGACGTGCAGAAATTCGTCAAGGCCGCGCTCAGCGGCGGCGCTCCGGCAGCTGCCGGTGGCACCGTGGCCGCCGGCGGTGGCCTCAACCTGCTGCCGTGGCCGAAGGTTGATTTCAGCAAGTTCGGCGACGTTGAAGTGCAGCCGCTGTCGCGCATCAAGAAGATCTCCGGTGCGAACCTGGCCCGCAACTGGGCGATGATCCCGCACGTCACCCAGTTCGAGCAGGCCGACATCACCGACCTGGAAGGCCTGCGCGTGGCGCTGAACAAGGAGAACGAGAAGGCCGGCATCAAGCTGACCATGCTCGCCTTCCTGATCAAGGCCAGCGCTGCGGCGCTGAAGAAGTTCCCGGAGTTCAACGCCTCGCTCGATGCCAGCGGCGAGAACCTGACCCTGAAGAAGTACTTCAACATCGGTTTCGCTGCCGATACCCCGAACGGCCTGGTCGTTCCGGTCATCCGCGACGTCGACAAGAAGGGCGTGGTGCAGATCGCGCAGGAAACCGGCGAGCTGGCCAAGAAGGCGCGTGACGGCAAGCTGGGTCCGGCCGACATGAGCGGCGGTTGCTTCTCGATCAGCTCACTGGGCGGCATCGGCGGCACCGCGTTCACCCCGATCGTCAATGCGCCGGAAGTGGCCATCCTCGGCGTCTCCAAGTCGTCCATCCAGCCGGTCTGGAATGGCAAGGAGTTCGCTCCGAAGCTGATGCTGCCGCTGTCGCTGAGCTACGACCACCGCGTCATCGATGGCGCCCTGGCCGCACGCTTCACCACGTACCTCTCGCAGGTGCTGGCCGACATGCGCCGCGTGCTGCTGTAAGGCACCGCTTCGCCCCCACCGTGCGGCCGCTGCCCC
>NZ_JBFRFE010000207.1:0-6348 GCF_052114665.1 Stenotrophomonas sp. 2YAF22
GAGCGTGGGCTCGCTGATGCCGAAGATGGATCTCCTTCGGCCTACTTGGTGGCTGCATTCCCGGCAGTGCCCATGCCGCTGTTGGGAGCTGCCATTCTTCGCGCCCCCTGCTGCACTTCGGAGCTGAGCCAGCGCAGCCTTCTCCCGATGGCTCCTCATCCTCGAAATCCACAATCCTGATTCGTTGTGCGCAGCTCGGTCAGCATCTCCTGCTCTTGTCGTTGGAGCGTGGGCTCGCTGATGCCGAAGATGGATCTCCTTCGGTTCGCACGCTTCATTCAATGGAATACGTGTCGGCAATCTGCCCGAGGTTGTTAAGAGGGGAGGGGCCTGCCAGCCCCTGCCGATGGTCACGTTGTGGAACCTTCGGCGCCATGCTCGAATCGGGCCACCCGATCGTCCAGGAGCATGTCGGATGTCATTCAGATCGCAGGCAGTGCATTTTGTGTGCATCGCCGTTCTTGTGCTGGCGCCCCAGTGGGCCCGTGCCGGGTCGGCAAGCTCGACACTGCAGGCGCCCCCATTGGTTACGGTGGGCTACGACGAAGCCTTTGATCTGTTCAATCTGTTGGACAACCTGCCCGATTGGCTGCCTGGCTATACCAACGCGATCTACCAGCAGGACTGGGAGCGCAGGTTCGGGTTGGATGCTAAGGATCGTGCTGCGCTCGAGGCTTATGCACGGTTTCGTCAACGCACTTCCCCGATGGCCCGCAATGACGAGGGGAAGCGGCCTCTGGCAGACAGCCTGTTTGCCGGCAGCGATACACGCATTGGCGACCCATACACCGGCTACTTCCAGAACGCGGCATCATTCTCTGCCGCCACCGAGGCCGCCATCGCCGCACAGGCCGCTGGTGACCGGGAATTGTTGAGGCGTTTCTATGCACGCTTTGCGCCCCGTGCGCGCGCACTGCTGACCGGGACGGCGCGCTTCAGCCAGCAACAGGAGACGTTGACCCGGGAACTGGCGGCGCCGGAGGCTGCTGCATTTGCCGCGCGCCTGCGCACCTTCTACGGTGCGGAGGCCGCGCCCATCTTCCAGGTGCGATTCGTGTGGTGGCCGTATTCGAACCGCACCCAGGCCAAGCTGCGCGGTGGCTCCATTGTGCTGTTCTCCGAGCAGCACGTGCAGGATGACTGGGCGCCGATCGTGCTGCACGAGTACGCGCACTTCCTGTCGGCGGGGCAGCCTGCTGCCAACCGGGAGGCGATGGCGGCAGCGTTCGCGCAGCTGTGCCCCAGTGCGCTGGCCCTGCCCAATCCGCTGAACGCACTGGAAGAGCCGTTGGCCATCTACTGGGGCCAGTATCGGTTCGAACGGGACGTGCGTGGGAAAGCGCTGTCCAGCGATTCGTCATGGTATGCCCAGCCGCACGCTGACCGCGCAGCCAAGGCAATCGCGGCTGCATTCCCGGCCGAGCGCCCGGCGCCAGCGCTTGCCGTGGGGCCGTTGCTGGAGGCAGCGGCTTCCGTCTGCGAATGAGCTCGAGCGATTGCCGCATTCTGCGACTCGATGGCGAAGAGCATCCGAGCCAGCACAGACACGGGGAACCGTGGCGAGTGACGTCGTCCAGGATTGGACCTGCAGATGGGACTTGCCGGCATCGGCTCTGACCAGAGCGCGGCCACTCTTCCCCCGCCCGTGATCCCGGCTTCACGCGCCGCACGCTATCCACAGCGGTCATGGACCTCATACGACTGCTGCGATCGCTGGAAGAATTCCTCTACGAGCTGGTCGGCTGGCTGGTGTTCTATCCGCGGATGTTCTGGCGGGTACTGATTCACCCCGGCGAGGTCGCCCTCTACACCCGCCGCGAGCTCGGCAAGGATTCGGACCAGCGGTTCTCCGATGCGATCAGCCCGGTGCTGATGCTGATCCTGTCGGTGGCCATCGCCCATGCGCTGGAGATGGCGCTGCGCATGTCCTCGCCCCGACTCAGTACACCGGTAGGGCAGCTGCTTTTCAGCAGCGAGCAGGGGCTGCTGCTCACCCGCTCTGCGGTGTTCTGCGTGTACGCGCTCGGCGCGGCACTGGGCACGCTTCGGCGTCAGCGGCTGCCCGTGAACCGCGAGACGCTGCGCGAGCCCTTCTCCATCCAGGCGTTCATCGCATGCCCCTTCGTGGTGGCACTCGCGCTGGCGCAGGCGGCAGCTGCTTCCCCGTCGCAGGCCGGCCCGTTCACCGCGCCAGCCATCGGCGCGCTGGCGGTGGCGTGGTACCTGTGGGCCCGCATGCGGGCCTTCGTGGCCTTGAATGGAGGATCAGCGCTGCGTGCGCTCGGCTCGGTAGTGGTCTCGTTCCTGCTGACGACGATCGGGGTTGTCGGCCTGTTTGCTGCCGTCATTCTCTGATCTTCAACAGGGCGGCGATCACTCGAGAGCGTGATCGGATTTGCGCGGTGGCACTGCCGTGGCCTCACCGCGCTGCAGGAGGTCGAAGAAGTCCACTGCCTCCGCCGCCAGCGCGTCGTGGGCGTCGAAATCCCAGTTCTGCTTGTACTCGCGGGCGAGCAGATCACAGACGGCCTTGGCCTGCTGGTAGGTCTGCGACTTCTCCCCGCGATCGGCCAGCTGGTCGCGGTGGATCTGGCACAGCATGAGCTGGTGGGCATCTTCGGCCCGCTCGCGCTCCCAGCCGATGTCGGGCAGGGCGGACAGTGCTGAGGCAAGCGCGATGGCAATCAAGGGCATGATCCGGTTCCGGGCGGGGGGGCGGAACCTGAGCGTAGGTGATGGTGCGGTGCGCGTGGCCGCACGCGCGATGGCCGTTTTACGGGGTGTTCACCATTCGCAGCAGCATGGTGGCTGCGCTGAAGGTGGTCATGCCGATGGCTCGCCTGCCGCTGGTTTCTGCTCCTGCCACAGCAGCAGCGCGTCCAGTGCCGGGCACAGTGCCTGCCCCCACGCACTCAGTCGATACTCCACTTTCGGTGGCACCTGCGGATACACCGTGCGCAGCACGATGCCGTCGGCTTCCAGTGCACGCAGCTGCTGCGCCAGCATCTTCTGCGAGATGCCGGGGATGAGCCGCTCCAGGTCGGAATAGCGCTGCACCTTGCCGTCGAACAGGTGGAAAAGGATCAACAGCTTCCAGCGGCCTTCCAGCAGTGCGAGTGCACTGGCCACGTCCGCGGCGGCGGTCTCAGGGGTATAGGCCTTTCTCATGGGGTGGGTCACTTACCTTCAGGTGCGTTCTTGTGGCGGCCAGGTTGCGGTTCGAGAATAGCGCCAGTCCCGCCTGGAGTGCCTGCGATGTCGATCGATCTTCCCGCGCCGTTGTCCCGCTATTTCCTGCTGGCCAATGGCGAGCCCGGAACGCACGTAGAGCAGTGCTTTGCCGCAGGCGCGACGGTGCGCGATGAGCGCCAGCAGCACCAGGGACACACGGCGATTGCCGCCTGGGTGGCGCAGACGCGTGCGGCCTACCAGCAACACGTGGTCCCCCTGCAGCTGCACGTGCAGGACGGTCGCCACATCGTATCTGCACAGGTCAGCGGCACGTTCCCGGGCAGCCCGGTGGTGCTGACACACGCGTTCACCCTGGAAGGGGACGGCATCGTCGCGCTGGACATCCACTGATCCAGTGGCTGTTGCTTCCGGAGATCGGGTGGCACGCGGATGGCTGCCGATTGACGCGTAGCAGTACCAATGGATGGCGAACTCCACGCATGGCGTGGAGCTACAGGTTCTGGAACACCGCCAGCTGCGCGGCGAAGGCACGCTGGTAGGCCGGCCGCGCGGTCGCGCGGTCCACGTAGGCAGCAAGGTCTGGATACTCGCCGACGATGCCGCTGCTCTGCAGCCGCAGTAGCACCGACACCATCAGCAGATCGCCGGCGCTGAAGTCTCCGTCCAGCCATGGTGCATCGCCCAGCCGGGCGGACAGCTGGCTCAGCCGCCTGCGCACGCGCTCGTCCAGCATCACCAGCCGTTGCCCGTACCAAGGCTGTTCGCGTTCCAGCACCCACGCCATGGAGCGTTCGACGATCGGCGGCTCCACGGTATTCAGCGCGGCGAACATCCAGGTGATCGCACGCATGCGCGCACCCGCATCGACGGGCAGCAACCCGGGGTGCTGCTCGGCCAGGTGCAGCAGGATCGCGCCTGATTCAAACAGCACTACGTTGCCATCTTCATAGGTGGGAATCTGACCGAACGGATGCCGCGCCAGGTGCGCCGGCTGTTTCATCTCCTCGAAGGAGAGCAGATGGACGTCGTAGGCGAGGCCCAGCTCTTCCAGCGCCCAGCGCACGCGCATGTCGCGGGCCAGCCCCTGGCCACGGTCCGGGGAATGCTTGAATGCGGTCAGGATCGGCGTCATCGGGATGTCCATCGGCGTTGGCTGCCACGTTGGCCGGCCTTTCTTCTCTCGACGCCCGGACGGCTCGGGAATCGACACGCCTCCGCTGACCGAGGGCCCGACATCGCCGGCCCGGATGAACGGTTCACGTCGGACGATTCGCCCGGGAGGGTCGGTGCAGCGATACTGCCGTCCTGCACACCCTTGGGGAAGTACGTGAGCACGTCCAGACTGCCGCGCATCGTTGGGTTCGACGTGCCACGGCTTCACCAGCAGGTCGATGCGACTGCCGATGAAGCCATCACCGCGCTGCTCGATCAGGCACCCGATGAACAGTGGACCGGCCGCTTCCTGCAGCACTGCGCGACGCTGGCGTCGCAGCTTTCATTGGCGGAAGTGAGGGTGGAGGGCACCCGCATTGCCTTCCACGGTTCGATCGCCGATGCGCGTGCCTTGGCCGATGCGGTCATCGCGCTGGTGAACCGGTTGAATGATCAGCTGATGCAGGAAGGCAACCAGCTCGCCGGCGAGGAGTGATCTGCGCGCAGCCGGTGTCAGCCCGCCTGCGGGGCCAATGCCGGTCCGGACAGGCGCGCCCAGCAGCCCATCGCCATTTCCGCCGACCCCGGGTGGCCACGCAGGCTGGTGCGCAGCGCGAGCCGTGACTGCAGATCGGTGAGCCACGCCGTGCGCGTGCCATGTGGGTTGCGGACATAGATGTCGCACGCCAGGCGGATGACCGGTGCGACCTCGTGGCGGAAGTTGATGGCGGGCAGATCGCCCGTCTGGAACGCGGCCTGCCAATGCTGCAGCTCGCGCTCGACGTCAACGAAGTCCTTGTTGGTGATGCGTTCCATGAGACTTCTCCTGTTGGAACGCCAACGTACACCTGTGCATGTCAGGAGCCTGTGTGCGCGCAGCGCTGTTCATGGTGCCCGTTCATTAATCTCCGGCTTTCATGCAGCTGCGTAACCGGCCCACGCCCACAGTGGCGTTGCAGCAGATCGCTGCGGTGGAGCAAGACATGAACAACAATACGCCGCAAGGCCAGACCGACCGCACCAACGCCCCGACCGGAATCAAGCAGGCCGCCCAGCAGGGCCAGGCCGACGGCAACGCAATGGGCGGCGACCGGAAGCAGGACGGCAAGCAGCGCCAGCAGGAGCAGCAGGTCCAGCAGGATGCAAAGCCGGTCGGCCCGCAGAAGTCCGGGCAGGAACAGAAGAGCGAGCCGGGCCGTGACACCCGTCGCTGAGCAATAAGCGAAGAAGAGGCCGCGCGTTGCGCGGCTTTCCTCTGTCCAACGTTCGGGAAGAGCGCTGATGCCATCCCATGCCCGTGCGGTAAGCCTGATGACGAAGATCATGTACCAGTGCCGTCCGGCAAGAACGACGACGATGGCGCGCTGCCGCGCCTGCCAGGCCCCCAGTCCGGGTGGCATGGAGTGCGCGCGTTGCCTTACCGAAGAACTCGGGGGCGTGATCGGCAACCGCGGTGCTGCGGCACGGTGGCTGGATTCGTTCCTGAAGGTGCAGCAGGACGAGGCGTTCGTTTTCGTGTGCGCCAAGCGGGTCGAGGAAATCGCGTCGGCGGGTCGCAGTCTGGAGTGACATCGCGCAGGCGTATGCTCGAACTCCAATGGGAGCGAGCGTCATGTCTTTTCAGATCAACCTCTATGACAGGGATGGACGCGGGCTTCGCCTTCCCGATGGATGGTGGATCGACCTGCACACCGACCCCCCCGCGCTGGTCAACGGCGCTGTCCGCATCGATCTGCCGGCGTCCGCGCGCAACGAGCATCCTGATCTGCAACCGGACGTCCTGAACCATCTCCGCCGCCGTATTGAAGGTGCGCAATGGCTAACCTGACCTACCATCCGCCGCTGGGCGTGCGCTGGCTGACGTTCCGCCTGCGCAACGGTCAATCCATCGGCCCGGAGAAGCTGCGGGCCGTGTGGTCCGATGCCGCAGAAACCAACAACTGTTCGGTGCGCCGCGAGCACGTGGAAGGCGCCGGCTTCGTCTATGCGCTGTACGCACCGAGC
>NZ_JBFRFE010000208.1:0-6335 GCF_052114665.1 Stenotrophomonas sp. 2YAF22
AACGGAGGTCGTATGGAATACGGCATGCATGGCTTGGCTGAACGGGTACGCCGCGAACTGGAAGCCAGTTATCACAAACACGGATGCGGTCCGGCGTTCTGGGATACCTACCAGCAGGTGCTTGATCGTCTGGTTCCGCAGGGGACCGGGCGGACCGATGTCACCAACGAAATGGCGCTGATCATCGAACAACTGGGCATCGTCCGTCGCGCCCAGCTGGTACCGCCACGCCCGGGCGACCCGGGCTGACTCAGAGCAGGCGCCAAGCGCCAAAGGCCAGCAGGGCCAGCAGCATCGATGCCAAGGCGGTGGTGCGGGGGCGCCACCAGCGGCGCGGCTGGCCCGACATCACCTGCGGGCTGCAATAGTGCACCAGGCTGGGCCCGAAGCCTGCCTGCTGCTGTTGCTGGGTGCACGCTTCCAGACAGGCACCGCAGGCCAGGCAGTCGGCTTGTGGGCCATGGCGGATGTCCAGCTGCATCGGGCAGGCGCGTACGCAGGCCATGCAATCGATGCAATCGCCCAGCCGATCCGCGCTGAAGGTCGGCATCGGTCCGGCCAGCAGTGGATGTGCGGCACGGAAAACGTAGTCCTGCGCTGTGGTCGGGTCGAGCAGGCCACGACCGCGCCCGAGCACACCGCCCAATGCCGGCGGGCGGGCGCCGCGCGGTTCGCCACGGCGTGGGTCATACAACATGCGCGGGGTGTGCGGGTCGGTCAGCAACGGCTGCATGCGCGCGAACGGACAGAGCGATCGGCACACCTGCTCGCGCAGGAACCCGGCATTGCCCCAGGTGGCGCCCGCATAGAACAGCACCCAGAAAGTCTCCCATCCGCTCCAGCGGCCATCGAACGCGCCGGCGACGAGTTCGCGGATCGGACTAAACAGTCCTACGAAGGTGATCCCGGTCCACAGCGACAGCAGCAGCCAGACCACGTGGGTGACCGGCCGCGCTGCCTGCGCGGGCAGGACGCGGGCCAGTGCCTGCGCGATCCCATCGAAGGCCCGTGTCCACAGTGTCTGCGGGCAGGCATGCCCGCACCACACGCGGCCAGCCAGATGGGTGAGCAGGGCCAGGCCCACTGCCATCACTGCCAGCAGGCCCAGCAGCACGCCGATGTCATCCGGCCACAAGGTCCACGCGAACAGATCGAAGCGGCGCGCGGTGAGGTTCAGCAGCAGCGCCTGCCGGCCATTCCATTGCAGCCACGGCAGCGCATGGAACAGGACCAGCAGCGCAACGCCCAGGGTGCGGCGCCAACGCCATGGGTGGGGCGGCGGGGAAGCGATGATGCTCATCCCAGCGGCAGCTCCTCATCCTCATCGTTCGGCATCGGCCGCAGCAGATACCCGGTCACCGCGCTGGACAGTGCGGTGACGGCCCAGAACATGAAGAAACCTGCGGTGTAGCCCAGCTCACGGCTGATGGCCGTAGCCGGGAAGCTGATCGCCTGCAGCCGCAGTGGATCGACGAAGGCGAAGAACACCACGCAGGCCAGGCCGGCGGCGATGAAGCTGGGCCACAGGACTGCGCCCCAGTGCTGGATCAGCCGCTGGCGGCTGGAAGATGGTGTGTTCATGCGGGTTCGGGTTGAAGAAGGGGGCGGCGCGTATACTTCGCCGTGGTTGGCGCAGCATCCGCAGGGCATGCTTCCTGCAAGCGTGCCAGCCTAGGTGCGCCGCAGTGCGCTGACATTGATCTGGATCAACAGCGGTGGTGGCGGCATGCGGCACACTGCCGATCCGCACTTGGTGCCCTGATGAACGCAACGCCCACGACTGCCCTTCCCATTGCTTCGCCAGAGTTGTGCAGCGAGGAGGAAGTGACCCGGTTGGTCCACGATTTCTATGCGCGCGTGCGTGAAGAGGAGCGTCTGGGGCCGGTATTCGAAGGGCATGTGCGCGACTGGCCGGAACACCTGGCCCAGCTCGTCGATTTCTGGTCGGCGATGCTGCGCGGGACCCGCAGGTTCAAGGGCTCGCCGATGTCCAAGCACATGGCGATCGATCTGGAAAAGGATCTGTTCGACCGCTGGCTGGTGCTGTTCCACATCACCACGGCCGAATGCAACAACCCGCCCATGCAGGCGCTGGCCGACGATGTGGCCGCCCGCATCGCCGACACCTTCTGGCGCCGCTACCAGATGCTGCGCTGGCCGCAGGTCATGCTGCCGGTGCTGGGCGTGCCCACCAAGGATTGATCTGGGTCAAGGCGCACCGCCCGGCGTGGCGCGATGCTGGCGCCATGGACACGTTCTCTCCCGCTGCCGGTGGCCTGGCCTGGACCTTCGATCCCGATCTGCTGCGACGGCATGACCGTCCCGGCCCGCGCTACACCTCCTATCCCACCGCGCCGCACTTCCATGACGGCTTCGATGCACCCGCGCTGCGCCAGGCGATAGCCGACAGCAACCCGTTGGCGCGCGCGTTGTCGTTGTACGTCCACGTGCCATTCTGCTCCAGCCCCTGCTTCTACTGTGGCTGCAACCGGGTGATCACCCGCGACCGCGGGCGTGGTCACAGCTATGTGTCGCGCGTGCTGGCCGAGGCCGACCTGCTGGCGCCGCAGTTCGCTGATGATCGTGAAGTGATCCAGCTGCACCTCGGTGGCGGCACACCGAATTTCCTCGATGCCGATGCGATGACCGCACTGGTCGAGGGCCTGCGTCGGCGCTTCGATTTCAGCGATTCCTCGCAGCGTGATTTTTCCATCGAACTGGACCCGCGTTTCATCGACACCAGCGACGTGGCGATGCTGGCCCGGCTCGGCTTCAACCGCGCCAGCCTGGGTGTGCAGGATTTCGACCCGCAGGTGCAGGAATCGATCAACCGCGTGCAGGGCGTGCGGCAGACGCTGGATATCCTGCGTGCGTGCCGCGACAGCGGCATGCGTTCGGTCAACGTCGATCTGATCTACGGCCTGCCCGGGCAGAGCCTTGAGGGATTCGGCCGTACCCTGGAACTGGTGCTGGCGCTGCGTCCGGATCGACTGGCGGTGTACGGCTATGCGCATCTGCCTCACCTGTTCCGCGCGCAGCGACAGATCGACGAAAGCCGCATGCCCTCGCCGGAAGACAAGCTGGCGCTGCTGGGCCTGGCGGTGGAGCGCCTGTCCGCAGCCGGCTACCAGTACATCGGCATGGATCACTTTGCCTTGCCGGAAGAAGATCTGTCGCGTGCCCAGCGCGCCGGCCAGCTGCATCGCAACTTCATGGGCTACACCACCCACGCCGACACCGATCTGCTCGGCCTTGGCGTAAGTGCGATCAGTCACATCGGTACCACCTACAGCCAGAATCCGCGTGACCTGCCGTCGTGGGAGAGCGCGGTGGACCAGGGACAGCTGCCGGTCTGGCGCGGCGTCGCACTCAGTGCCGACGACCAGCTGCGCGCCGAGCTGATCCAGCAGTTGATGTGTCAGGGTGAGGTGGATGGAATGTCACTGGCCCAGCGCCACGGCATTGATTTCGAGACCTACTTCGCCGAAGACCTGCAGGCTGTGCAGCGACTGCAGCAGGATGGCCTGGCCGAATACCGCGATGGCGTGGTGCGCACCAGCGAGCCCGGGCGGCCGCTGCTGCGCCTGCTGGCGATGTGCTTCGATCCCTATCTGCGCGCTGCGCAGGAGCAGCCGCGTTATTCGCGGGCGATCTGAGCGCAGGTCTCAGCGCTTTCCGACGCCGCGTTCGGGGTGGCGAGCGGCCATGCCACCACTGGAGGTGGTGCTCCAGTTGCCGCTCAGATCGCGCACGCTGGTGGAGTAGGAGCCGTCGCTGTACTCGGTGCGCCACCGGCCGCTCAGGTCACGCTTGCTGACCGAGTAGCTGCCGTCACTGTACTGGGTGCGGATGTTGCCGCTCAGGTCAGTGCTGCTGTTGGAGTAGCTGCCATCGCTGTGGGTGGTGCGCTTGCGGCCACTCAGATCCGTGGTGGTGGTCGAACGGCTGCCGTTGCTGTGCTCGGCGGTCACCCGGCCGGACAAGTCGCGCTTGATGCGGCTGGACGATCCGTCACTGTTGCGGATATCCAGGCTTCCGTCGAGGTTGCGATGACTGTCCGAACGACTCTGCGCCGATGCCGGTGCGGTGGCCTGGGCGAGCATCGCGACCAGCGCCAGCGATGACGCGATCCCTATCCACTTCATGGCTGATCTCCTTGTGCGCGGTTCGGCGGCCGGGGCGTTCGATTCTGCCATGCCGGCTTGGAGCCGTCTTGATCGCAGCGACGTCAGCCGAATGGCCGCATCGCTTTCAACGGGCTGCTGTTGAACCAGCGGTGCGTTGGCCCATTGCGGGGGCGTCGATGCTTGATTGGGTGGTGCCCGGAGCCGGAATCGAACCGGCATGACCTTGCGGTCGGCGGATTTTAAGTCCGATGCGTCTACCAGTTTCGCCATCCGGGCCTGCAGCGCGCGCCGATTGTAACGGAATCGCCGCCGCTGCCGCCGGCTAACGCGGCTTTTACGCAGTCGGGCGCGGGGCTGGGTACAGTCCGCCAACATTTCCGGGAATGGCGATATGCGTGCACGCGGCGAGCGATGGATCGGATGCAGTGCCGTGCTGGGGCTGATGCTGGCGATCGGCCCGGCTGCCGCGCAGCAGGTGCCTGCGCCCACCGGGGCGGTGGTGGACATGGAGACGGTGCAGGTGACCGGCGTACAGCCCGGCCCCGGCCTCTGGAAGGTCACCGCTCCACAGGGGAATGTGTTGTGGATCCTGGGCACGGTCTCGCCGTTGCCGAGCGGTGTGCAATGGCGCTCTGACGAAGTCGAACGGACCATTGCCGGCGTCGACCATGTGCTGGGCGATCCGGGTTTCGCCCTCGATGCGAAGATCGGTGTGTTCAAGGGCCTTACCCTGCTGCCACTGGCGTTGAAGACGGCGCGCGATCCGCAGGGGCGCACGCTTGACCAGATCCTGCCGCCGGCAACGCACGCGCGCTGGCTCGGCCTGAAACAGACCTACCTGGGCAATGACCGTGGCGTGGAAAAGGACCGTCCGCTGGTGGCCTCCGGCCGCTTGTACCAGGCCTTCCTCAAGCGCAACGGCCTGCGCGATGGCAAGCAGGTCAAGGAAGCACTCGGGCGCGCGTACAAGGCGCACGATCTGAAGCCGGAAGACGTGCAGGTCAAGCTGAAGGTCGACGACATCCGTGGCACGTTGAAGGAGCTGCAGGCCACCGAAGTCGATGACCGCGCGTGCTTCGAACGCACGCTCGACACGGTGGAATTCCAGGCACCGGTGTTGCGCGAGCGCGCCAACGCCTGGGCACTCGGCGATGTCGCCGCACTGCGCCGGCTGTCGGGCTCGTCGATGGCCCGGACCTGCCGCGAACTGCTGCAGGATTCGGCCTTCGTGCGTAGGCGTGGCTGGAGCGATATGCCGCAGCAGGTGCGCACGCGCTGGCTGCAGGGCGTGGATGCGGCGCTGACCCGTCACCCAGGCACCTTCGCGACGGTGCCGGTCAGCCTGCTGCTGGGCGAGGGCTATCTGGATGCGCTGGTGCAACGCGGCTACCAGGTCGAGTCGCCGCCGGAATAACCAACGCTTGAAGTCCTCGTGCTTCCTGTCATATTCCTCTGCACTCAGGAGGGGAGTGATGGACATGCCGTTGCATGCGTACGCCTATGTCAGCACGGCCAGGGAGGGACTGGACGTGCCCGAGCTCGATGCATTGCTGGCCGATGCGACCGCGTTCAACCGCATGGCCGGGGTGACCGGGGCGCTGATGTTCGATGGCAGCCGTTTCCTGCAGTACATCGAAGGCCCACGGGATGGGCTGGCTTCGGTGCACGCGCGGATCGGCAACGCGCGTCGCCACGGCAGCATCATCCAACTTGCCGCAGGCCCAATCCCGAGCCGCTGGTTCCCGCGCTGGACGATGGCCAACCGGCACGTGGATGCGGCGACGCTGGGCAGCATCGTGGCGGCCCCGTGGCATGGTTTCAGCCTGGCGCAGGAGCCCCCGGAGCATGGCTTCTGCCTGTTGTTGCGGGCCTGGACGGGGCGGCACGGCGAACTCGAGCCGGCGGCCGTCAGCCTCGGATCCTGATCGGGGCGTGGTCTGGCGCCGCTGCCGCGGTTAACCTTGTCGGCATGTTTGCCTGCACCCGGACCCTCGCATGACCCAGTGGACACCGTTGCCGCCTGCTGGACGCCGCGCATGAGCGCGCCGATCGGCGCAGCACAGATGCCGTCCCCGGCCATCATCGGCCTGGGGTATGTCGGGCTGCCGTTGGCGGTGGCTTTCGGCCGGCAGCTGCCCACGCTGGGGTACGACATCGACGCTGCGCGCATCGCCGAACTGGCTGGCGGGCAGGACCACACGCTGGAGA
>NZ_JBFRFE010000209.1:0-6271 GCF_052114665.1 Stenotrophomonas sp. 2YAF22
GCGGCCGGCACTACCCAGTCGGCGGCAGGTGATTTCATGAATGGGGAATCCCCCCACCCTGCCCGCTCCGCCACGCCTTCGGTATGCTGGCGCCCTTTCCTGAATCCGGCGCCGCGAGCGCACTGCCGATGAGCCTGTTCCGCCCCCGCGTGCTGCTGTCCGTCGCCCTGATTGGCCTGCTGGCCGGTTGTGGTGGTGAAGAGGTCCGCCCCACCCCGCCCGCGCAGCCCACCGTGGTTCCGCAGGCCAAGCCGGTGAAGATCGGCATCGCGCTCGGCGGCGGCGCGGCCAAGGGCTTTGCGCACATCGGCGTGATCAAGATGCTCGAGGCCAACGGCTTCGAACCGGTGGTGGTGTCCGGCACCAGCGCCGGCAGCGTGGTCGGCGCCCTGTATGCCAGCGGCATGGATGCCTTCCAGATGCAGAGCAAGGCGGTGGCGCTGGATGAAGCCAGCATCCGCGACGTGCGCCTGTTCTCCGGTGGCCTGGTGCAGGGCCAGAAGCTGCAGGACTACGTCAACGAACAGGTGGCCAACCGCCCGGCCGAGCGCCTGAAGAAGCCGTTCGCCGCCGTCGCCACCCAGCTGGAAACCGGCGAGCGTTCGATCTTCGTGCGCGGCAACGTCGGCCAGGCGGTGCGTGCTTCCAGCAGCATCCCCGGCGTGTTCGAGCCGGTGAAGATCGGTGGCCGCAACTACATCGACGGCGGCGTGGTCAGCCCAGTGCCGGTGGATGCCGCACGGCAGCTCGGTGCCGAGTTCGTGATCGCCGTGGACATCTCCAGCAAGGCCAGCGGCAAGGCACCGACCGGCATGCTCGGCATCGTCAACCAGTCGATCTCGATCATGGGCCAGCGTCTGGGCGAGCAGGAACTGGCGCGCGCCGACATCGTGATCCGGCCGAAGGTGCTGGACATCGGTGCTGCCGATTTCAGCCAGCGTGGCACGGCCATCCTGGAAGGCGAGAAGGCCGCGATGGCGGCGATGCCGCAGATCCGCGCCAAAATCCAGCAGCTGCAGAAGGCCCGTGCCGCGGCGTTGGCACCGGCACCGGTGGCGGCGCCCAAGTGCGACGAGCCTTCGCGCCTGGGCAAGCTGATGGGCCGCAAGGAAAAGTGCTGAGGGCTGCAGGGCGCCGCCGCTGAGCGGCGCCGTGGTCAACGCCGCGGGCGATGCCCGGCGGCGTGCTGGCGTTCGAGCTGCTGTTCCTGCTTGGCCGATTCATGCTGGGCAGCGCTCGTCTGCAGGTGTTCCATCGCCCCTTCCGGTACCCACAGCTGTCGACTGGCACGGGTCATCGCGACATAGGCGGCACGCACCGGACTGTGCCTGGAGCGCTCGGCCGGCTTCGCCCTGAAGCAGCAGTCGGACATCGAAACAACTTCAAACTGCAGATTCTTCGCATGTTCGGCCAGGCACAGCACCAGCTGGCTTTCCTCGGCCGGGACCAGGGCCTGCAGCGTCTGCATGATCGTCTGCGGGCTGTCGCTGCGACTGAACAGGTCAGCCAGTGCGCCTTCGCCGCGCTCCTGGAACTGTTCGACCACGCGCTCCCAGTCGCGCAGGGAGCCACCTTCGCGGACCGTGTTCCATGCCTCGATCGGCTTGCGCAGGGCCGCGTTCAGGAGTCGCAGCGTGGACGGATGGATGTGCACCCGCGCGCCACGCACGTGCAGCCGCGCCGCGTCCTGCATCAGCCGCAGCAGGTCACCGTAGATGCGGATGCCGCCGTCGGGCACCTGCGACCAGTCTGCATAGTGCAGCACGCCGGTGGCGCGGTCGGTCGCGCCCATGAACGGCCCGCTGTCGCGCCCGAGGTAGTCCATCGCCAGCGCCTGGTTGACCAGACCGTCGACCTGGCTGCCCTGCCGCACCGACTGGTGCATCTCCACCACCTTGGCCGCGTTCCAGCGTGGCACGCTTCCGCTCAGGCGTTGGTGCGGATCTCCCAGACTGACCACACCCGGCACATGCGCGGCCAGCAACTGCCGCCATGACGGGCTGAGGTCATGCGCCTCGTCGATCAGCAGCATCCCCATTTCCACTGGCGGGGCAACGCCACGCAGCGCCAACCACTTGCCGATGTGGCCCGTGGTCAGGCTCAGGCAGCCGCCGCGCTGGGTGGCGCTGTCGAACATGCAACGCCAGACGTGTTCGGCGGCGGCGATATAGGGCTCGGCGTTGATCATCGACCAGTGCACCGTGCGCTTGAAGTGCCAGGGCTGCAGGCTGGTGGCCGACGATGCACACCACAGGGTGATGGCATCGAGTGCGGTCCTCAGCATCTGTTCCGGCGTTCTGCTGCCGACGCCCTGCAGGCCTATCCGGGCCGCGATTTCGCGTGCCGACAAGGTACTGATACGGTAGGTCGCCACGAAGCCGCCGGTCCTGCCAGTGCGGGCTGCGTGCTGCGCAAGCAGGTTGGCAAACTCGATCTGGGTCAGCAGGCGCTTGGCGGTCTCGCCGCGTACGCGGGCACGGAACGCCTCCACCTGCCCCCGCATGGGCGCCACGTAGGTATAGCGGCCCGGTCGCGCATCCATCAGCGCCAGCACCAGGTGCCCCTTGCCGGTGCCGGCGTAGCCGTCGAGGTCGATCAGCTCGTCCGGATTGGCGGCGATCGTGCGGAGCACTCGCGCCTGTTCGGAGGTGTACAGGCCGTTGCGCTCGATCGCGTGCGTATCGGCATCTGCCGCCTCGACAGCGTCATCGGCGACGTCCTCCTCGCTGCCAAAGGCTGCGGGAAAACGAATGGAATGCTCGCTCAGCGTCTCCTGGCAGGCCTGCTGCAGCGCCAATCCCGGGTAGTGCTGCGGTGAACTGGCGAGGAAGGCCTGGGCGATCTCCGCCGGTGCCAGCAGCACGCCGTTGGCAGCAAGGTCGGACAGCCAAGCATCCAGTTCCGGCTGCGCGCCGCCGCCCTGCCCCGCCAGATGCGTGGTCGCAGCGCTGCTGTCGGCGGCAAACAGCGCACAGGCATCGTGCAGCAGGCGTTCGACCTGCGCCGGTGAATGCAGGCGCTGGCRGCACAGCAGCGCAGCCATCAGGCCGGCCTGTTCCAGCGCCGTCTGCGGCGCCGTGCCATGGCCGATGAAACGCGCCAGCGTCTTGCGCCGCAGCGGCAGGAAAAGGGTGTGGAGCACCGGGTGCGGAGTATCGGACATGCCTGCAATCGAAGAAGAACACGGCGGCACCTGCGCGTGCACGCGCCGCAAGGCAGCGATGCTCGACTACCCGTCCGCCGCCGTCAAATCGCCCGGCAGCCGGTTCATTCCAACTGCGACAACGGCAATGCCTGGAAACCCTTCACCGTGCGCAGCACGAAGCTGGAATTGGCATCGGCCACGCCACCGGCGTTGAGCAGCCTGTCCAGCAGGAAACGCGAGAAGTGCTCCAGATCGCGCACATACACATGCAGCAGATAGTCCATGTCGCCGGTCAGGGCGTGGCAGGCCACCACTTCATCCCAGGCCTGCACGCTGTCGACGAAGTGCCCGATCGCGGCCTGGTCATGCTTTTCCAGCTGCACGCGCACGAACGCCTGCAGCCCCAGACCGAGCCGGCGTGGCTCCAGGCGCGCGCCATAGCCGACGATCACCCCTTCGCTTTCCAGCCGCTGCAGGCGACGCAGGCAGGCCGACGGCGACAGGTTGACCCGTGTCGCCAGCTCCGCGTTGGTGGCGCGACCATGACGCTGGATTTCAGCCAGCAGACGTATATCCGTGCGATCGAACTGGACTTCTCCGGCCATTGTTGCCCCGCAACATGGTGAGTACGCAAGGATATTGCGCCAACAAGGTCAATCCGCGCAACTTTTGCAACCCTGTTGCGCGCCCCCTGCCCTAGCATCGTGGGTATCCCGTCAAGGAGTCTTCCATGGACCTCGCCCAGCCCCGCCGCGTCGAACACCAGCAGACCGACAAGGGCTACGTGCCGGTGTACACCACCGCGCTCGTCGAGCAGCCGTGGGACACCTATACCGCCGACGACCACGCCACCTGGAGCACGCTGTACCAGCGCCAGCGCGAACTGCTGGTCGGCCGCGCCTGCCAGGAGTTCCTGGATGCGCAGGACGAGATGGGCATGAGCGCGCACATGATCCCGCGCTTCGACCAGCTCAATGAAGTGCTGGGCGCGGCCACCGGCTGGACCCTGGTCGGCGTGGAAGGCCTGCTGCCGGAACTGGATTTCTTCGATCACCTGGCCAACCGCCGTTTCCCGGTCACCTGGTGGATCCGCCGCCCCGACCAGATCGACTACATCGCCGAACCGGATCTGTTCCACGACCTGTTCGGCCACGTGCCGCTGCTGATGAACCCGGTGTTCGCCAACTACATGGAGGCGTACGGCCGTGGTGGCGTCAAAGCGCACGCGATCGGCCCCGAGGCGCTGCAGAACCTGACCCGCCTGTACTGGTACACGGTGGAGTTCGGCCTGATCGACACGCCCGAAGGCATGCGCATCTACGGTGCCGGCATCGTCTCGTCGAAGGGCGAATCGCTGTACTCGCTGGAGTCGGCGGCACCGAACCGCATCGGTTTCGACCTGCAGCGGATCATGCGCACGCGCTACCGCATCGACACTTTCCAGAAGACCTACTTCGTCATCGACAGCTTCGAACAGCTGATGCAGGCGACATCGCCGGACTTCACCCCGATCTACGCCGCACTGGCCGACCAGGCGCACCTGCCGGCGGGCGACGTGCAGGCCGACGACCGCGTGTTCCAGGCCGGCACGGGCGAAGGCTGGGCTGATGGTGGGGATGTGTGAGGCGACAGCCGAGGTCCGGCTAAACTTCAAAAGCGTCTGCAGCTTTTGAAGATTAGGGGGCCAATCCTGGGTCTCCGCTATCCTGCACGGCATGACTGATGTGTTTGCCACCCTGCGCGCGACCGACGTCGCCTTCGATGACGACTTCATCCTGTTGACCCTGGCCGACGGCCGCCGCACCCGGCAGCCGTTGCGCTGGGTGCCTGCGCTGTTCGAGGCCACGGCTGAACAGCGCGCGCAGTGGCTGCTCACGACCGATGGGCTGGGCGTGAACTGGCCCGCGCTGCTGCCGGCGCAGGAACGCGGCTTGGTCGATGTTCCGAACCAAGTGTGGGATGACCGCTATGAAGCCGCGCTGGCGCGCCTGAAGGCGGCCGCATGGTCGCTCGATGCGCTGTCCGATGAAGACCAGCAGCTGGTGGCGCTGTGGCGGATGGAAACGGACATCAACAACGGCGGCTTCATGCAGTTCCTGTGCAACTGGGGCGACCCCACCTGCCAGCTGGCACTGCGTGCATTGCAGGCGATGGGGGCAGTGCAGACGCACGCGATCCTGGCCGGCATGCGCGGGCTGCTCGATCGACTGGAAGATGATCCTGCGATCAAGGAACTGACCGACTTGTACGGCGCGATGACCCAACAGGAGCAGGAGGCGCTGCATGCCTTCGACGAGGCCTACTTCGAGCGTCCCGAAGATCTGGCGCGGCTTGGCCTGCAGCAATTCGGTCCCGAGCCCTTGTAGCGCCGAGCCATGCTCGGCTGCTTTTTCAGTTACGCGGATACGCCAACAGCACCACCAGATCCTCTTCGCCCACCTGCTGCAGCGCATGGCTGCTGCCCTTGCGCGTCAGCAACGCATGCCCCGCACGTACGTCGTGCTGTTTTCCATCCAGCACATAGCTGCCCTGCCCGCTCACGATGTAGTAGATCTCATCCTTGTGCTGCGGATGCAGGCCGATGCCCGCGCCCTTGTGCAGCACGCGCTTGCGCAGCACGAACGGCAGGCCCTGCGCATCGGCGAAGAACGGGTACGCCGTGGTCGGCCCGCCGCCGCCATGCGGGCCCGACTGTGTGCGCGCCAGCGTGTCTTCGTGCACCACCTGCGAGGCACGCGCAGGATCGCCGCCCTGCCCCACCCCCATTACATCGCAGTCGATATCGCGCACCAGTGCAGGCTGCAGCGCCGGCAGAACCTGCACCGCCTCGCGCAGCACCAGGCACGCCACCGCGTTGGCACCGGCTACGCTGAAGTGGGTGCCGTCGGCCTTGTGCTGTTCCGGCACGAACAGGAAGTACGGGCGTGCACCCTGCTCGCCCAGCGCCCGGATCCAGCGCATGCTGCGGTCGTTGAGGTCGATCAGTGCAACGTGCTCGCGTGTGGCCAGCTGCTGCATCGCCAACGTGTAACGCGCGTGCGTATCCAGCAGCGAACCGAAGTCGTACAGCAGCCGTGCCACCGGCGTGACCAGCACCGGCGTGGCACCGTGGTCACGCGCCACCTG
>NZ_JBFRFE010000210.1:0-6270 GCF_052114665.1 Stenotrophomonas sp. 2YAF22
CCCCAAGCACACTACGTGTGCTTGGCGCTSCGCCAGATCGAGAACAGGATCCACACCCCGCAGAACCCTGCGCCGATGAAACCGCACACGCCCAGCGCCAGCAGCCAGCGGCTGGAGACGCCCCCTACGCTGTGCATCACGATCGAGGAGCCGATGATCAAGGCTGCGGTGACGATCCCCATCACCAAGCGGTTCGCCGCACGATTGACCTGGTCGCCGAAGCCCTGCAGCGCGCTGGTCTCCACCTTGAGCTGCAGGCGGCCACGGCGCGCCGCCTGGACCAGCTTGCGCAGGTCCCGCGGCAGTTCACCGGCAAAGTCGATCATGCCGAGCAAGCTGCGTCGGCCACGCTTGAACAGCGCCCGCGGCGCATAGCGCTGCAGCACCACCCGCTCCAGGAACGGGCGCGCGGCGCTGGCCATGTCGAAATCCGGGTCGAGCTGGCGGCCCATGCCCTCAAGGGTCAGGAAGGCCTTGATCATCAGCGCCAAGTCTGCCGGCAGGGTCAGGTTGTAGCTGCGCAGCAGCTGGGTGATGTCGCCCAGCATCAGGCCGATGCGCAGGTCCTTCAGCGGCACGCCGCGGTACTGGTCGACGAACAGGCTTATGTCATGCTGCAACCGGTTCTCGTCCACTTCCACGCCACCGGCCCAGTCCAGCAACACATCGGCCACGCCCTGCGGATCCTGTTCAACCAGACCATGCAGCAGCTGCGCGACCTGGAAGCGACGCACCTCCGACAACGCGCCGACCATGCCGAAATCGATCACGCCGATGCGGCCGTCGCGCAGGTAGATGATGTTGCCCGGGTGCGGATCGGCATGGAAACTGCCGTCCTCCAGCACCATCTTCAATACGATGTCGGCGCCACGCCGGGCCAGTTCACGGCGGTCGATGCCGGCCGCATCGACACCGGCCAGATCGCGTCCGGCAATGCCGTCGACGAAATCCTGGACATTCAGGCTTTCGCAGGTCCATTGCCAGTGCACCGCCGGAATCAGGATGTCGTCACGCCCTTCGAAGTTGCGCGCGATGCGCTCGGCATTGCGGCACTCCGCAGCGAAATCCAGCTCGCGGCGCAGCGACACGGTGAACTGCTGCACCACCTCGGCGGGGCGGTAGCGGCGCAGATCGGGCAGGCGCGCCTCAACGATCTCGGCCAGCCGTGCCAGCAATCGCAGATCGGCTTCAACGACGTCACGGATACCGGGGCGACGCACCTTCAGCACCACTTCCCGGCCATCGCGCAGTCGCGCACGGTGGGCCTGGGCCAATGAAGCAGCGGCCATCGGGGTTTCATCAAGGAAGGCGAACACCTGCGACGGAGACGCACCGAGGTCGGCCTCCAGCTGTTCGCGGATCTTCTCGTAGGGCAATGCGGGGACCGCGTTCTGCAACTCGGAGAGTTCGGCGATCCAGTCCGGTGGCAGCAGGTCGACGCGGGTGGCGAGCACCTGGCCCAGCTTCACGAACGTCGGCCCGAGATCCTGCAGGGCGCTGCGCACGCGCACCGGCGCGGTCATCCGCAGCATTTCCTGCCGCTCCTCGTTCCAGTGCAGCAGGCGGCCGGCACGTTCCAGTACCGTGGCCAGGCCGATGCGCCGCACGACGTCGCCGAAGCCATAGCGGATCAGGACGGCGGCGATTTCCTGCAGCCGACCAAGGTCACGGACGGTGCCCAGCGTCTCCCACATCGTTGCCTACTCCGGTTGATTGCCGGAGCAGCATGTCACAGCTGGGCGTCGATACCGTGCAATGCCGCCGCTACGGTTTGCCGACGGATGGCTTCACGGTCACCATCGAACTGGAACAGCTCGGCACGGGCATAACCGCCGCGACGCTTCCAGCCGATCCAGACACTGCCGACCGGCTTGTCCGGGCTGCCACCGCCCGGACCTGCGATACCGGTCACCGCCACCGCGATGCCGGCACCGGAATTGACCAGCGCCCCGGACACCATTTCCAGCACGGCTTCGCGGCTGACCGCACCGAACTGTTCCAGCGTCTGCGCGCGCACGCCGAGCAGGCGCTGCTTGGCTTCGTAGCTGTAAACCACCATGCCGCAGTCGAAGAACGCCGAGGAACCGGCGATGTCGGTCATGCACTTGGCGATCCAGCCACCGCTGCAGCTTTCAGCAGTCACCAGTTGCAGCGAAGCCTGTTGCAGGCGCTGGCCCAGCGCAGCGGCCTGGGCATTGAGTTCGGCGTCGGTCGGGAAGGCCATCGGGGTAGCTGAAAAGTGAAGAACCTGCACGTTGTACCGCAGATGGCAGGGTGGTGTCGCGGCCGCAGGACATGCCGGCCAACGGCCGGCACTCCCTCACCATTCGGGCAGCTTCTCCGGCAGCAGGGCCCGGATCGGCTCGCCATCGGCGCTGGCCGCCAGCTTCTCGGCCTCGGCGATGGGAAGATCGACCTGCAACAGCCAGCCTTCTTCATCAGCCTCTTCACTGCGCACCACTTCCAACTGGTGCAGGCGCGCGCGAAGGCGGCCGGCACTTGGCGGCAGGCGCAGCTCGCCGGTGACGTGCTGCAGACCCAACCGCTTGCCGAGCACGGCCTGCAACAGTTCGATGCCCTGCCCGTCGCGTGCGGAAATCCACACCCGCTCACGCCGCGATTCATCCGGCACGCCGTCCTGACCGTCGTGGCGCACGTCGGCACCCTCGATGCGGTCGATCTTGTTGAACACCAGCAACTGCGGAAGGTCGCCGGCACCGACGGCGGTCAGTACTTCATCGACCTGGGCGATGCGCTCCTCGCGGTGCGGATCGGCGGCATCGACAAGGTGCAGCAGGAAATCCGCTTCCCGCGCTTCAGACAGGGTGGAGCGGAAGGCCGCCACCAGGTCATGCGGCAGGTCGCGTACGAAACCAACCGTATCGGCCAGCACGACGTTGCCACCGGGCACGGCGATCCGGCGTACGGTCGGATCCAGGGTGGCGAACAACTGGTCGGCCGCATAGGCCTCGGCGCCGGTCATCGCATTGAACAAGGTCGATTTGCCGGCATTGGTGTAGCCCACCAGGGCCACGCGCGGCAACTCGCTGCGCACGCGCGCACGACGCATCTGGGTGCGCTGTACTTCGACTTTTTCCAGCCGCTTCTGCAGCTGTTCAACCCGCTTCTGCAGCAGGCGACGATCGGTTTCCAGCTGGGTTTCACCCGGGCCGCGCAGACCGATCGAACCACCACGCTGGCGCTCCAGATGGGTCCAGCCGCGCACCAGCCGTGTCGCCATATGGCGCAGCTGGGCCAGTTCGACCTGCAGTTTGCCTTCATGGCTGCGCGCACGCTGGGCAAAGATGTCCAGGATCAGACCGGTACGGTCGATCACCCGGCGCTCGAGGAAACGCTCCAGATTGCGTTCCTGGCCCGGGCTCAACGCGTGGTTGACCAGGATCAGGTCCGCGCCGGTGGCTTCGGCGGCAGCCTTGATCTCATCCAGCTTGCCGCTGCCGATCAGGGTCGACGGGTTGGGGCGATCCAGGCGCGCGGTGATGGTCACCGCGATGCTGGCCCCGGCCGAGCGGGCCAGATCGCCGAATTCTTCCAGCACATCGTCTTCCAGCTTGCCGAAATGCGGCTGGATCAACAGGGCGTGTTCGCCCTTTTTCGAGCGGTCAAACATTCACCGCTCCAACATCATTCGTCTGCTTCATCACCCGCCTGACCATCCTCACCTGATTGCACGTACCCACCACCCGGGCCGACCTTGACGTTGCGCGCCGGCACCACGGTGGARATGGCGTGCTTGTAGACCATCTGGCTKACSKKGTTGCGCAGCAGGACCACGAACTGATCGAACGATTCGATCGTGCCCTGCAGCTTGATGCCRTTGACCAGGTACACCGAAACCGGCACGCGCTCGCGCCGCAGTGCATTCAAGAAAGGATCCTGCAGCGATTGCCCCTTGGACATTGCACACTCCTGATTATTGTTCTTATTGGTAGCCGGCGGTTGCCGCGGCCCCCGAGCCGCTTGCCGGCCCATGATGGTACACGGCCAGCGCCGGTTCAGCGTGCAACGAAGGTCGACACCGCGCCCGCCAGGCGCTCTCCATCCATATGGGGGTCGAACCAGCGCGCATCAAGCTCACCGCGCAGCCAGGTGAGCTGGCGCTTGGCCAGTTGGCGGGTGGCGAAAATGGACTTGTCACGGAAGCGGGCCAAGTCCCCGTCGCCGTCCAGGTACTCCCAGGCCTGGCGATACCCCACCGCGCGGACGGCGGGCAGGTCCAGCGGTGCGGCCACCGCCCGCATTTCCGGCAATGCACGCAGGGCGCGCACTTCGTCGAGGAAGCCCTGCGCGAGCATGGCGTCGAAGCGGGCCTCGATGCGCTGGTGCAGGACGGCGCGGTCGCGCGGCGCCAGAATCAGCTTCAACGTGCGCACCGGCAACGGGGCCACCCCGGGGCGGCGCTGCCATTCACTGATCGGCGTGCCGGTCAGCCGGTAGACCTCCAGTGCCCGCTGGATACGTTGCGGGTCGGTGGCATGGATGCGTGCGGCGGCGGAGGGGTCAACGGCGGCCAGTTCGGCGTGCAGCGCAGCCCAGCCTCGCTCGGCGGCCTCGGCGCTCAGCACGGCACGCATCGCCGGGTCGGCCTCCGGCATCGGCGACAGACCCTGCAACAGCGCGCGGAAGTACAGCCCCGTGCCGCCGGCCAGGATCGGCGTCTTGCCTCGGGCGACGATGTCGGCCACCACGCGGGCGGCGTCGGCRGCGAACTCGGCGGCGGAATAGGTCTGCCAGGGATCGCGCAGGTCCAGCAGGTGGTGCGGTGCCTGTGCGCGTTCGGCAGCATCCGGCTTGGCCGAACCGATATCCAGTCCGCGATAGACCAGCGCCGAATCGACACTGACGATTTCACCGTCCAGTTGTTGCGCCAGCGCGATCGCGGTGGCGGTCTTGCCGCTGGCGGTCGGCCCCATCACGGCGATCGCCAGCGGCCGCTGATCCACTGCCATCAGTCTTCGTCCGGCCAGCGGAGGGTGGGCTTGGCATCCACCCGCACGGCGGGTACCGCCTCGACCGCCAGCCAGACCTTCAACGCATCGACCGTCGCTGCCACATCGTGCACGCGCACGATACGGGCGCCGCGCTGCACGGCGATCAGATGCGCGGCCACCGACGCAGCAACACGCTCTGCCGGCGACTGGCGACCGGTCAGCTCGCCCAGGCTGCGCTTGCGCGACAGCCCGGCCAGCATCGGCACGCCCAGTTCAAGGAAACGCTCCGAACGGGCCAGCAGCGTCATGTTGTGGGCCGTGGTCTTGCCGAAGCCGAAGCCGAGGTCGATCACCAGATTCTTCTTCGCGATGCCGGCCATCTCCGCAGCGAACAGCCTCTGCACCAGGAAGCCATGGACCTCGCCGACCACGTCGTCGTACTGCGGGTCGGCCTGCATGTGACCCGGCTCGCCCTGCATGTGCATCAGCACCACCGGCACGCCTGCGTCCGCCGCCGCCTCCAGCGCACCGTCCTGGCGCAGGCCGAAGATGTCGTTGATCATCCCGGCGCCTGCAGCAACCGCGGCACGCATCACCTCCGGCTTGAAGGTATCGATGCTGATCGGGACCGCCGTGCGCGCTGCCAGCTGCTCGATGACTGGCACGACACGACGCAGTTCTTCGTCGATCGACACCGGTGCCGCGCCCGGACGGGTCGATTCGCCGCCGATGTCGAGCAGGTCGGCGCCCTCCTCCACCAGCTTCAGGCCATGCGCGACCGCCGCCTCGCTGGTGTCATGGGCACCACCATCGGAGAACGAATCCGGGGTGACGTTGACGATACCCATGACCCGGGCACGGTCCAGGCGCAGGATGCGGCCGGCGCAATCGAGCTGGGGCGAGATGTCGAACATGGTCAATCCTGCAGGCAACGAAGGTTAGTTTACGGCGGCAGGGCTGCGCCCTACACCCGCAGAGGCCAGGGCGCAAGCCACAGCAACAGCGGGTTTCCGTGGGATGGCGGGGTGGGTCCGGTTGCGGGGGACGCCGTGAACCCATCCTTGGGGGCTTGGCCGCGGYATCCATGCCGCGGACACCCCCGCAACCTGACCCATCCCGCCTTCGACAGTTTCCCGGTGGCCGGTAGATCCACCCCGTGCGTGGATGAATCTCCATAGGAATCGAGTATCTCGACAATTGAACGAAGAGCATCCACGCATGGCGTGGATCTACCGTGTCGACCAAGCTCGACACCTACCAACAGCGGCCCAACAGCAGCGGGAAATTGTCGAAGGCGGGGCGGTGTCGGATTGCGGGG
>NZ_JBFRFE010000211.1:0-6266 GCF_052114665.1 Stenotrophomonas sp. 2YAF22
GACACACCGTCGGCATGCGGCAGCACGGTCATCAGCATGCCGCCGTAGAACAGCATGCCGATCAGCCCGGTGGCGATCGCCGCGCGGTCGCGGCGCAGCAGGCCAAGGCTGGCCAGCAGGAACATCAGGCCGTGGGTGACGCCACTGGCGCCGAGATGGAAGCTGCCGGGGTTGCCGAGCATCCACGCACCGATGCCCGAGCCCAGCCACAACAGGGGCAGGGCACGCAGCGTGGCTTTGGGATAGACGCTGCCGGCCAGGGTACCGAGGATCAGGATGGCGAAGCTGTTGGCGGCAATGTGTTCGACCGAGCCATGCAGCAGCGGTCCGCCGATCAGGCCAAGCAGGCCCTTGGCTTCCAGCGGTGCGACCGCCCAGGGCCGCCAGTCGAAATGGTCCTGCAGGGCGAACACAGCCACCAGCACCAGCACGGCGGCCAGGCTGGCATTGAAGGCGCGCAGGATGCGCGTGCGGTCGTTGCGGGCGGCCGGCGCGTCGCCGGCGGGCAGGGGCGCGTTCGTGTTCATACCCTCAGCAATGGCGGTGGCCGGCGCGAAACCAAGGCCACCGCCGCGGGAGAGTGGCTGCGACCGGCGGGACAATCCACCGGCCGCAGCGTTCAATCGGCCAGGATCAGGCGCCGCCTTCCTTCGGCGGGTTCTTCAGGCTCAGCACCACCGTGGCGGCGATGATCACCGCGACCACGCCCAGCGAGATCGGGGTCGGGATCTTGAACAGGTCGATGATCATCATCTTGATGCCGATGAAGGCCAGCACCAGGGCCAGGCCGTACGGCAGCAGGTGGAAGCGGTCGGCCATGCCGGCCAGCAGGAAGAACATCGCACGCAGGCCGAGCACCGCGAACACGTTGGAGGTCAGCACGATGAACGGGTCGGTGGTGATCGCGAAGATCGCCGGGATGCTGTCAACCGCGAAGATCACGTCGGTCACCGCGATCAGGATCAGCACCGCGAACAGCGGGGTGAACCAGCGCACGCCGTCGCGCTTGACGCTCATCGCATTGCCTTCGTAGTCCGGCAGCAGGCGCAGGTGCTTGCGCATCCAGCGCAGGGCCGGGTTGGCTTCCAGGTCAGGCTCCTGGCCCGCGGCGAACCACATCTTCCAGCCGGTGAAGAGCAGGAAGGCGCCGAATACATAGAGCAGCCAGTGGAACTGGGTGATCAGCACGCTACCGGCGAAGATCATGATCGTACGCAGCACGATCGCCCCCAGGATGCCGATGATCAGCACCTTCTGGCGCTGTTCCTCCGGCACCGCGAAGTAGCTCATGATCATCAGGAAGACAAAGATGTTGTCCACCGCCAGCGCCTTCTCGACCAGATAACCGGTCAGGAACTCCAGGCCGACCTTGTTGGCCACGACCTGGCCGGCGGTCTCGTTCAGGTAGAACCAGAGGCCGCCGTTGAAGGCCAGCGCCAGCGCGACCCAGCCGATGGACCACCACAGGGCTTCCTTGAAAGTGACCTTGTGCGGGCCACCGTGGCGCATCAATACGAGGTCGACCAGCAGGGCGATGACCACCACCGCTGCGAAGCCGCCCCACAACCACAAATTACCGATCGTCTGCATGGGTTTGTCCGTTGGGAAATGAAAAATGCCTCAAGCCGGACGGCGAGGATCTGCAACGGAGGATCGGGAGGGGATCCAGGGACAGAGCTTCGCCAGTACGGCGAAGGTCTCGCTCGCAGTTCCGATGGGCCGGAACTGCCGTTGCACCGGAGCCTGCGGGCTCGAATTGACGGCGACAACGTCTGGGAGCTACTCCCCTTCTGCCGCCGATTCTGCGGCCTGGCCGGGCCGGCGTCAAATGCCGGGCCTTCACCGGATCTCCGGCGCCCCATGCCCCCCGGCTACAATAGGCGGATGAATACCGCCCTCCCCGTTGTCCGCCTCAAGAACGCGTGGCGTTCCAGCCACCCGTGGATTTTCCAGAAACTGGTCGAAAAGCCGACCGTCCGCCCCAAGCCCGGCTCGCTCGTCGATGTCGTCGGCGTGGACGGCGAGTTCATCGGCCGTGGCTTCTACAACGGGCATTCGCGTATTGCCGTACGCATCCTCGAAACYGACCCGCAGATCCCGGTGGATGCTGGCTGGTTCTCGCGCAAGATCGCCCAAGCGGTGTCGCTGCGCCGCGAGGTGCTGAAGCTGGACGCGGTGTCCGACGCCTGGCGCGTGGTGCACAGTGAAGGCGACGGCCTGTCCGGCCTGGTGGTGGACCGTTACAACGATCTGGTGGTGGTCGAGTTCTTCGCCGCCGGCATGTTCCGCCACCGTGAGTGGATCTACGAAGCGCTGCGCGAACAGTTCCCGGGCTGCCGCTTCCACAGCTTCGCCGACGAGCACGTGCAGAAGCAGGAAAGCTTCGACTTCCACGGCAACACCACCACCGAAGCGTCGGTGATCACCGAGTACGGCATCAAGTTCCGCGCCGACCCGGCCGGTGCGCACAAGACCGGTTTCTTCGCCGACCAGCGCGAGAACCGTGAGTGGCTGAGCCAGCAGGTGGAAGGCAAGAGCGTGCTCGACCTGTGCTGCAACACCGGCGGTTTCGCCGTGTATGCGGCCGCGCGCGGTGCATCGGAAGTGGTCGGCATCGACATCGATGAAGACGTCATCCAGATCGCCAAGGGCAATTCGCGTCTGAACAACGTGCGCCCGAAGTTCGTCCAGTCCGACATCTTCCCGTGGCTGCGTGATGCGGCCAACCGCGGTGAGCAGTACGACGTGGTGATCCTGGACCCGGCGAAGATGACCCGCGACCGCGACCAGGTGATCACCGCGCTGAAGAAGTACCTGGACATGAACAAGCTGGCGCTGGGCGTGGTCAAGCCCGGTGGCCTGTTCGCCACGTTCTCCTGCACCGGCCTGGTGGCCGAGGACCAGTTCCTCGACATGCTGCGTCGTGCAGCGTACTTCTCGGGCCGCACCATCCAGATCCTGAAGGTGGCCGGCGCCGGTCCGGACCATCCGTTCATGGCCCACGTGCAGGAATCGCGTTACCTGAAGGCCGTGTTCTGCCGCGTGGTGGACTGACCCACGGCGCGTGGAGCCGAGTGCTGCTCGGCTCCCGCACACAGCGCGGAAGACTGCCCCCGTGCGCCAGCCTCAGGGCTGCGCGCGCGGTTGCGCAGGAACCGGCTGCAGCTGCTGCAGCAACCCGTTGATCACTTCGGACCTGCGCCGCAGATGGCGGCCGAGCACGATCGCCACCGCACCCAGCGCAAGCAGCGCCGGTACCGCAAGCAGCGCCAGCACCCAGCCGACGTCGAACAGAAGCCAGCCCAGCAGACGCTGGTCATGCCATCGCTGTGACCGTTCGGAGCGGGGCAGACCGGCTGCTTTCTCGAAGCGCGACTGCATTGCCGGCGATACCGGAACACCGATGTCCTCGCCCTTGGCCAGCGCACGGGCGGTGGCGACCACGGCCGGCGAGGCCACGCCGTAGGGAAGCTCCTGCTGTGCACGCAGATAGGCCTGCCACTGCGGGTTGAAGCCGCTGAAGTCCGGGCTGGCGATCAGCGCGTCCAGCTGGCGATGGTCGAGGCGATCGCCCTGGCCCATGGCGGGTGCGGTGATGCCCATGCTTCCCCATGCACCGCACAGCAGCATCGAACCCAGCGCGAACGACCAGGCGAAGCGGCGAAGGCGATGGCGGCTGAGCAGGTCGCGCACGCCGAAGAACATCCACACCAGCAGCAAGGGGGTCATGACCAGCAGGATAAGCAACTGCTTGCCTGTGTCCTTCGCTCCATAGCCGGCCGGCACCTGTGCCCACGACGGGGGGCCCAGCTCGGTGCCGGTAAATGCCAGCGCCATGTAGGACAGCGCCGTTGCCGCCAGCGGAAGGCAGGCCAGGCCGAAGACCCGCAGCAGCGAGGCCCGCCGGTAGAATGCGCGCAGGCCCGGAACGGCTTCCACCCGCGCCTGCAGGTCCGGTGGGATCTGCAGCGGATCGCGTACCGGCGCGCTCATGCCGGCACCGCCGATGTGCGCAGCAACTGCTGCAGGGCCTGTTTCAGCTGGTCCTGTGCCTGTGCCGCGCTGGCGATCATCTGCGGGCTGGCGTTGTCGCTGTTGTGCAGCGCCTGGATGGTCTGGCGCCAGATCGGCAGCAGGATCTGCACCGTCTCGCTGTAACGGTCCAGCAGGTCGATGGCATGGCTGCGTGCCAGCTGCACCTGCATCCGGCTCATCGAATGGCTGGCCAGCAGCGCGGTCAGGTTGGCTACGCGGCGTTGCAGCCGCTCGACCGGACGGTCGAGCACCGGCGCGCCATCGTCGCTGTCCACGGCCGCTGGCAGCTCCTGCAGGAACTGCACGCCTGCATCGATGTACACCTGCAGTCGCACCCCCTGCACGTCATGCTCGAGCAGCTGCGCATCCAGTCGATCGACGCTGGCCCGCACGGCAATGGCTTCGCGCTCGATCCTGGCCAGGACATCGCCGTTGCTGCCCATGGCAATGCGACGGCGCAGGCGTTCTTCGATATCGGCACCGGTGAACCGCTCCCACCATCCCGCGCGCTGCAGCAGCGCATTGGGATCGTGTTCGGACAGCCGGCTGACCAGTTCGGCAAGCGCCTGGGCCAGTGCGTTGGCGCTGCCATCCTGCCAGGCCGGCTCGGCGCTGGCGCTGGCCAGGTCGGCCGGGCCATAGCGACCGATGTCGGTACGCCCGGCAAACAACGTTGGCAGCACATCACGCTTGAGCTGCTCGACGGTGACCGTGCTGGCGGGGACGGGCGCCTGGCCCTGCACGGGCAGCGCCGGAGGCTGGGAGTTCGACATCGATGCTTCCATTCCATGGTCGACGCAGCACGCGGTGCTGCACGCTGACTTATCGGCTGCCGGCGAGTGTAATGGAGCTGGCGGGTCAATACGGCACTACCGGCGTTGGCCGTCGCGGCGCTATGGTCGTGTCCTTCCCATTGCCGGTGGATGCCCATGCCGTCGTTGCGTCGCCTGTCCCTGCTGCTCGCCCTGGCGCTGAGTGCGCCGCTGTCCGCCCATGCCATCGACTTCAGCACGCAGGAGCTGGCCCGTGCCAAGGCACTGCAGCAGCGCCTGCTGACCCTGGATAGTCATCTGGATACGCCGGCCAACTTCGGCCGCGACGGCTTCGACATCGAGCAGCGGCACGACCGCAACGCACTCTCGCAGGTGGACTACCCGCGCATGGTCGAAGGTGCGCTTGATGGCGGCTTCTGGGCGATCTATACCGACCAGGGCGACCGCACGGCCGCCGCGCATCTGGCCGAGCGCGACCACGGCCTGCAGCGGTTGCTGGAGATCCGGCAGATGCTGGCCGCCAATCCCGAGCGCTTCGTATTGGCGCTGACCGCCGATGACGCGGCGCGGATCAAGGCCGCCGGCAAGCGCGTGGTCTACATCAGCATGGAGAACGCCAGTCCGCTGGTGGCCGACCCCAGCCTGCTGTCGTTCTATCACCGTGCGGGCCTGCGCCTGCTCAGCACCGTGCACTTCGCCAACAACGAGTTCGCCGATTCGGCCACCGATCCCAAGGGGGCTGAATGGAAGGGCCTGAGCCCGGCCGGCAAGGACCTGGTGCGCGAGGCGGTGAAGCTGGGCATCGTCATCGACCAGTCGCACGCCTCCGACGCCGTGTTCGACGATCTGCTGGCGATGATGCCGGTGCCGTTCGTGCTGTCGCACAGCTCGGCCAAGGCGGTCTACGACCACCCACGCAATCTTGATGACGCGCGCCTGCGCAAGCTGGCCAAGGCTGGTGGGGTGATCCAGGTGAACGCGTATGGCGGCTACCTGATCGACACCGCCAAGTCGCCCGAGCGCAAGCAGGCCGAAGAAGCCCTGAGCAAGCAGCTGGGTGGCTGGGATGGCATGACCATCGAACAGGGCGTGGCGCTGCAGAAGGCCGAGCAGGCACTGGACCACGAACACCCGGTGCGCCACGCCAGCCTGGACGACTTCTTCGCCCATTTCGAGCACATCCTGAAGGTGGTCGGCCCCGAGCACGTGGGCATCGGTCTGGACTGGGATGGCGGTGGTGGCCTGAGCGACCTGCCCGATGTCAGCCAGCTGCCGAAGATCACCGCGTGGCTGCTGCGCAAGGGGTACAGCGAACAACAGATCGCCGCCATCTGGGGAGGCAACCTGCTGCGGGTGATGCGCCAGGCGCAGGACCATGCGGCAAAGCAGGGCGGTTAGCCGCCCTGCGGTAGTGCCGGCCGCTGGCCGGCAACTGCATGCAGCCAATTGATACGAAGG
>NZ_JBFRFE010000212.1:0-6239 GCF_052114665.1 Stenotrophomonas sp. 2YAF22
GGTTGGTGCAGAACCGATGCAAGGCAGGGGCGAACCGCCGATGTCTGTTGAGGGCAGACCGATGCCTGGTGGGTGCGAACCTTGGTTCGCACCGCTTTTTCCCAAGTACCCCATCCACGCATGGCGTGGATCTACTGGAGCGCCCAGGCGCTACCGCACGCCCGCCGGCCGCGGAAGAAGGTGCACTCAGCGTGCCCAGCGCGCTTCGATGGCGAACCGTCCACTGCCCACGGCCGCAACCCATAGCAGCAGCACGCCCAGCGGGACTTCGCTCAGGTAGAAGAACCAGCTCAGCCAATCCGGCACGCTCAGCCCCGCAGGAATGCGCGCAATGCCATCGGTGAGCGCCGCTACCGCGCAGATCGCCGCCAGCAGCAATGCCGAAGGGCGGGTCAACAGGCCCAGCACCAACAGGCCACCGGCAATCCACTCAATGGCCCCGAGCACCGGCGCGCTGAGTACCGGAAATGGAATGCCCGCATCGACCAGCGTGTGCACCATGCGCTCGCGCCCGGCGTCGGTGAACAGCTTGTTCCAGCCGGATACGCAGAACATCACGCCGGCCACGATGCGGGCGAGCAGCAACAGGAACGCTTCCACGCCCTGGCGCGGCGATGGCACGGCAAACAGGCAACGCCAAGGGGACATGGCAACTCCGGAAATCGAGGGCATCAGTCCGAGTGTGACGTTTGCTGGCCTGCTCGCAGATGAAGCTGGCCGGTCCGTTTGCGACAAACGGCTCTCGCAGTGATACGCGTTGGAACAATGGCAGTGGTACAGGCTCGACCCTACGATGCAGGTGTACCGACCTTTCCATCCACGCATGGCGTGGATCTACCCGGCCAGCAGCAGCTCGATCTCTTCCACCTGCACCGCCGGCACCTGCCACGGGTGATGCGGCACGATGCCGTGCTCGAGGATGCGCTGTAGCCGCTGCGGATCGCGCGGCAGGCAGAACTCCAGCCGCACGCTGTCGACCACCTCGGTCTGCCCCGCCTCGCCCTGCGTGGGGATCGCACCCACGCGTGGCCGGAACTGTTCGAACCCCGGCGCGGACCACCACAGGCCGTGCTCGTAATCGCCGGCCGCCAGTGCATCCACCGAAAGGATGCCCTGCTTCACCGCCTCCAGGGCAGGCACCGGCACGAACACCACCACGCGATACAGCGGCACGCGTTGCATCACGGTGCCTTACGGGTACAACAAGCGCTTGCTCCAGCGCCCTTCGGCACCCGCTTCATAGCACCAGCGCTCGTGCAGGCGGAACTGCGCGCCGTACCAGAACTCGATGCGGTCAGGCACCACCCGCAGACCACTCCAACCGTCCGGACGCGGCACGTCCTTGCCCTCGAAGCGCGCCTCGACCTCGGCCACGCGCGCGTCGAACTCCTCGCGCGAGTTCAACGTCTTCGACTGCAGCGACGCCCACGCGCCGATCTGGCTCATGCGCGGACGGCTGGCGAAATACGCGTCGGCCTCGGCATCGGCCACCTGCTCTACGCGTCCCTCGATGCGCACCTGGATGCCGGCCTCGCGCAGGCTGCGCCACAGGAACAGCAGCGCCGCCTGCGGATTGGCCTGCAGCTCGTTGCCCTTGTGGCTGTCCAGGTGGGTGTAGAACACGAAGCCGCGCTCGTCGAACGCCTTCAACAGCACGGTGCGCGCCGATGGCCGGCCCTGCACATCGGCGGTCGCCACGGTCATCGCATTGGGCTCGACTTCGCGGCTCTGTTTCGCTTCTTCGAAAAGGGCGGCAAAGGTCGACAGGGCTTCGGCGTACAGGTCGCTCATGACAGCATTCTTCTCACACGGTTTGGGCTATTGTGGCGGCATGGTCGCCGCTGCGTACATGCCCCAGGTGAAAGGATTCCCCGAAACAGTGGTCGAGCAGGCGCTGGATGACGCGCTGGGCAGCAGCACAGCCGTTCCAGTATTGGCGATCAGCGGCCTGCAGGGGAGCGGCAAATCGACGCTGGCCGCGCAGGTGGTTGCCCGTGCCCAGGCGCGTGGCCTGAACGCCGCAACGCTGTCCATCGACGATGTCTACCTGACCCGCGCACAACGCCAGCGTCTGGCCCGGCAAGTACATCCGTTGTTGATCACCCGTGGCCCACCGGGCACCCACGACCTGCCGCTGGCACATGCGGCACTGGACGCAGTGGCAGCACGACAGCCCTTGGCCCTGCCCCGCTTCGACAAGCTGGCCGACGAGCGCCTGCCCGAAGCGCAGTGGCCGCAGCTGCAAACGCCGCTGGACCTGCTGGTGTTCGAAGGCTGGTTCCTGGGCACCCCGGCGCAGGACGATGCCGAACTGGATGTCCCGCTCAACGCCCTGGAGCGCGAGGCCGATGCCGATGGCCGTTGGCGGCGCTGGTGCAACCAGGCGCTGGCCCGCGACTATCCGGCGCTGTGGCAGCGCTGTGACCGCCTGTGGTTCCTGCAACCCCCTGATTTTTCGGTGGTGCCGCGTTGGCGCTGGCAGCAGGAGCAGAACCTGCAGGCGGCCCAGCCGGGGCGGCACGGTATGAACCGGCCCCAGCTGGAGCGCTTCGTGCAGTACTACGAGCGGGTCAGCCGGCAGGCGTTGCGTGCGCTGCCGGCCATTGCCGACCGGGTAGTGGCGCTGGATGCCCAGCGCCAGGTGCAAGGGCTGCGCTGAGCAGCCTCACTCCACCAGGAAGGTGACCCGCAGGTTCACCCGCCATTCGGTGATCTCACCGTTGCCGTCGGTGACCACCTTGGTCTCGTTGATCCAGGCGCCCTGGATGCCCTTGACCGTCCCGGACACCTTCTTCAAACCGCTGCGCACTGCGTCCTCCACGCTCTTGGGCGAGGACGCATTGATTTCGATGACCTTGGCAACCGACATGGCAGGCACTCCTTCAGGCGCGGGAAACCCCGCAGGAACCTCCACCCTGACGTGAAGAACGTAAAGGCCAAGGCACGGAGGTGTTAGCATCAGAGGGCATGAATCCCGCTCCGAACCTGATCCTGATCGGCCCGATGGGCGCCGGTAAAACCTGCATCGGCCGCCGCCTCGCCGAGCGCTTCACGCTGGACTTCGTCGACGTCGACCAGGCCATCGTCGATGCGACCGGGGCCAGCATCCCCACGATCTTCGAGCATTCCGGCGAAGCAGGCTTCCGCGCCCATGAGCGCCAGGCGCTGGCGCAGGTGCTGGCCGGCCGTGGCCAGCTGGTGTCCACCGGTGGCGGTGCCGTGCTTGACCCGGACAATCGCGCCCTGATCGCCAAGCGAGGCTTTGTCGTCTACCTGCGGGTCAGCGTCGCAGCCCAGCTGGAGCGCCTGTCACGCGACAAGGCCCGGCCACTGCTGCAGCGGCCGGACCGCGAACAGGTGCTGCATGATCTGGCCGCGCATCGCGACCCGCTGTATCGCGACCTCGCCGATGTCACTCTTGATACCGACCCGTTTACCGCCGCCGATGCCACTGCCCAGCTTGTCGTCAAGCTGGCCACGCACTGGCAGCGACAGGACCCCACTGCATGACCTCCCCTGCCCTGCTGCAGGTCGCCGTTGGCGGCGACCGTCCCTACTCCATCACCATTGGCGCTGGTGCCCAGGCCGACGGCGCTGCACTGGCCAGCCATGTGCGTGGCCGCCACGTGCTGCTGGTCAGCGACAGCGAGGTTGCTCCGCGCTATCTGGATGCCGTCAGGCAGACGCTGCTGGCCGCACGCCCGGACCTGATCGTGGGTGAGCATGTGCTGGCCGCCGGTGAAGCCTCCAAGACCCTGGCCGAGTTCGGCTCGGTCATCGAGGCGCTGGCCGCGCTCGGCGCGACCCGCGATGCCTGCGTGTTCGCCCTCGGTGGTGGTGTGGTCGGCGACCTCGCCGGCTTTGCCGCGGCCTGCTGGATGCGCGGCGTCGACTGCGTGCAGCTGCCAACCACGCTGCTGGCGATGGTCGACTCCTCGGTGGGCGGCAAGACCGCCGTGGATATCCCGGCCGGCAAGAACCTGGTCGGTGCGTTCCACCCACCGCGTGCGGTGATCGCCGATACCCGCGTGCTGGCCACCCTGCCGCCGCGCGAGCTACGCGCCGGCCTGGCCGAAGTGGTGAAGTACGGCGCACTGGGTGATGCGGTGTTCTTCGAATGGCTGCAGCAGCATGCCGAGGCACTGGCGGCCGGCGAGGATGCGGTCATCGCCGAGGCCATCGCCCGCAGCTGCCGGCACAAGGCCGCCATCGTCGAGCGCGATCCCTTCGAGAAGGGCGAGCGCGCCCTGCTCAATCTTGGCCATACCTTCGGCCACGCCATCGAAACCGAACAGGGGTACTCCGCACCAGGACGCGATGCACTGAACCACGGTGAAGCCGTAGCAGTGGGCATGGTGCTGGCGGCACGCCTCTCCACCCACCTGGGCCTGGCCGACGACGCCGACCGGGTGCGCCTGCAGGCGCTGCTTGAACAGCTTGGCCTGCCGGTGGCAATTCCCGCCGGGCTGGACCCGCAGGCCCTGCTCGGCCGCATGCGCCTGGACAAGAAGAATGTAGCCGGCCGCCTGCGCGTGGTGCTGTGGCGTGGCATGGGCCGCGCCGAAGTCGTACCGGACGTGGATGAAGCGGCGGTACTGAAGGTGCTGGGCGGCCACTGAGCGGTAGTGCCGGCCGCTGGCCGGCATCCACGCTACACCGCCGACCTTCATGACGTTGCCGGCCAGCGGCCGGCACTACCAGGTCAGCGTTGCGGCAGGGGTCACACCGCCCCCGCTACAATCGACACCATGCACGTCCACCTGCAACAACCCGCCGACGGTGCCCAGGCACCGCGCTTCCTGCGCCTGACCCTGGTCCCGGACCTGTTCGGCGGCTGGGAACTGCTGCGTGAATCCGGCCGCGTCGGCGCCCGCTCGCAGCTGCGGCGCGAGCTGTACCTGACGGCCGACGAAGCCCGCCACGCCTACGACAAGGCCCGCGATGCCGAACTGCATCGGGGCTTCCAGATTCTTTCGCACGGCGACTGACTGCGCCGCTGCCCATTTCGCCCAAGGAATGCCCACTGTGACCAGCCCTCTCCGCAACGATCGCCTGCTGCGCGCCCTGCGCCGCGAACCGGTGGACTGCACCCCTGTCTGGCTGATGCGCCAGGCCGGCCGCTACCTGCCGGAATATCGCGCCACCCGGGCCAAGGCCGGCAGCTTCCTGGCCATGGCCAAGAACCCGGAGATCGCCTGCGAAGTCACCCTGCAGCCGCTGCGCCGCTTCCCGCTGGACGCGGCCATCCTGTTCTCGGACATCCTCACCATTCCCGATGCCATGGGCCTGGAGCTGTACTTCGTCGAAGGCGAAGGCCCGAAGTTCCGTCACCCGGTGCGCGATGAAGCGGCCATCGCCAAGCTGGCGGTACCGGACATGGAGCAGGATCTGGGCTATGTGATGGACGCGGTGCGCCTGATCCGCCGCGAACTGGATGGCCAGGTGCCGCTGATCGGTTTCTCCGGCAGCCCGTGGACGTTGGCCTGCTACATGGTCGAAGGCGGCGGCAGCAAGGATTTCGCGCGCATCAAGGCGATGGCGCTGAACCATCCGCAGGCCCTGCACCGCCTGCTGGAGGTAACCACCGACGCGGTGATTGCCTACCTCGGCGCGCAGCGCGCCGCCGGTGCGCAGGCACTGCAGGTGTTCGACACGTGGGGCGGCGTGCTGTCGCCGGCGATGTACCGCGAGTTCTCGCTGCGCTACCTGCAGCGTATCGCCGAGGGCCTGGAGCGCGGCGAAGGCAGCGAGCGCACGCCGCTGATCCTGTTCGGCAAGGGCACCGGCCTGCACCTGGAAGCGCTGTCGCAGACCGGCGCCGATGCGCTCGGCCTGGACTGGACGCTGGACCTGGACGAAGCGCTACGCCGTACCGGTGGCCGCGTAGCCCTGCAGGGCAACCTGGACCCGACCACGTTGTATGCCACGCCCGATGCGATCGCCGCAGCGGCCGCACGCGTGCTCGACACCTATGCCGCCGGCAACGGTGGTTCGCGCGAGGGCCATGTGTTCAACCTCGGCCATGGCATGTCGCCGGACATGGACCCGGCCCATGTACAGGTGCTGGTCGACGCGGTACACGCGCACAGCCAACGCTGAGCATCCCGCATGCAGTCACGGCGCGATGTTGATCGCGCCGTGACCCGCAGTGCGCGATCATGGCGCCCCCACGTTGCACCGGCCACGCCCCATGTCCACAGCGCCATCGACCTACACCCGCCAGCGTCCCCTGCTGTGGC
>NZ_JBFRFE010000213.1:0-6192 GCF_052114665.1 Stenotrophomonas sp. 2YAF22
ATCGGTAACTACGGCGATGAGATCGACAACTTCATGTGGCCGCGCCACACCGGCGACTTCACCCTGCTGCGTGCCTACGTGGGCAAGGACGGCAAGCCGGCCGCCTACAGCAAGGACAACGTGCCCTACCAGGCCCCGGCGCACCTCCAGATGTCGGTGGAAGGCCCGAAGGAGGGCGACTACGCGATGCTGGCCGGTTACCCGGGCATCACCTACCGCCATCGCACCGCCGCCGAATTCGCTGGCCAGATCGATACCGTGCTGCCGCGCCGGGTGTCGGTGTTCCAGCAGATGATCGACACCATCGAAGCGGTCAGTGCCAAGGATGCGCAGGCACGTACCCGTTATGCCTCGCAGTTGCAGTCGCTGAAGAACAATCGCAAGCGCGCTGCCGGTGAGCTGGAAGGGCTGCTGCGCAGCGATGCCAAGGCCCAGCGTGCGGCCGACGAGCAGGCGATGCTGGCCGCCACCGACCGCAAGTACCAGGGCGATATCAAGGCGCTGCTGGCCAACCTGTCGCAGGGCGCGGCGGTGGGCGAGCGCGACCTGCTGCTGGAGCAGATGGCCGGCCAGAGCCAACTTCTGCGCTCGGCACTACTGCTGGAACGCCTGCGCATTGAATCGGCCAAGCCGGACGCGCAGCGCGAGACCGGCTACCAGCAGCGCGACCAGGCGATGATCGAAGGCGTGCTGAAGCAGGTGCAGCGCCGCTATGCACCCGAGGTCGAGAAGGCGCTGCTGACCACCCTGTTGACGCGCTACCAGCAGTTGCCGGATGCGCAGCGCGTGGCCGAGTTCGACACGGCGTTCGGCCGTACCCCGGCACAGCYGGCGCAGGCGCTGGACACGCTGTATGCCGGCACCCAGCTGGGTGACGAAGCGCAGCGCCTGTCCCGTTTCGCCGCTGCCCGCGAAGGCAAGGCGCTGGCCGCCGATCCGCTGATCGCCGTGGCCGCCCCGCTGGTGGCCGCGCAGCTGCGCATCGAAAACGAGAGCAAGACCCGCGAAGGCGAACAGCTGCGCCTGCGCCCGGCCTACATGCAGGCCTTGTTCGCCTGGCGTGCCAAGCAGGGCCGTGCGGTGTACCCGGATGCCAACCGCACCCTGCGCATCAGCTACGGCAAGGTGGAAGCGCTGCACCCGCGTGATGGCGTGACCTATTCGCCGGTGACCACGGTGGCCGGCATCGTCGAAAAGAACACCAACGCCTATCCGTTCGATGCCCCCAAGCCGCTGCTGGCTGCGATTGCCAAGGGCGACTTCGGCAGCACCGCCGACCCCGCGCTGAAGACCCAGACGGTCAACTTCCTGACCAACCTGGACACCACCGGCGGCAACTCCGGCTCGCCGGTGCTCAACGCCAAGGGCGAACTGATCGGCCTGAACTTCGACAGCAACTGGGAGTCGGTCAGTGCCAGCTGGTGGTTCGACCCCCGCTACAAGCGCGCCGTGCACGTGGACATGCGCTACCTGCGCTGGCTGCTGGCCAAGGTCTACCCGGCACCTGAACTGCTGAAGGAAATGGGCGTTCCGGCGGAGTAACGCCGGTTCCCGGTAGGTCCCCACCGTTTCCTGGTGGGTGCCCACCTCTCCCTCTGGTGGGTGCCCACCGTTGGTGGGCACGGACGCCTCTGTCACGACCAACGGTCGTGACCCACCTTTGCGACCCTCCGTCGTGACCTACCATCACGATCAACGGTCGTGATCTACTGGCCCCTCCTCCGACGGAAACACGCGCTTGGTCTCCAGCTGGATCCTGCTGCTGGTCTCGGTTGCCTACGCTGCGCTGCTGTTCGGCGTGGCGTGGTGGGGCGACCGTCGGCCGATGTACCCGGACCGGCCGTGGCTGCGGCCGGTCGTCTACAGCCTGGCGCTGGCGGTGTACTGCTCGTCGTGGACCTTCTACGGCGCAGTCGGTACCGCCGTGCGCAACGGCGTGGGCTACCTGCCGATCTACATCGGCCCGCTGCTGCTGCTGCTGTTCGGCTGGCGCATCATCGAGCGCCTGGCGCTGATCGCGCGCAGCCAGAACGTGGTCTCCATCGCCGATTTCATTTCCTCGCGCTTCGGCCGCTCGCGGCGGCTGGCGGCGCTGGTGGCGATCATCGCGCTGATCGGCATCATTCCCTACCTCGCCCTGCAGTACAAAGCGGTGGCGATGAGCCTGCAGGTACTGACCGGCAACACCGGGCCGACCGGATTCTTCAGCGATCCGGCCCTGTATGTGGCGTTGCTGATGGCGCTGTTCGCCACCCTGTTCGGTACCCGCCAGGTGGACGCCACCGAACACCACCACGGCATGATGCTGGCCATCGCGCTGGAGTCGGTGATCAAACTGGTGGCGATGGTGGCGGTGGGCGTGTTCGCCTATGTCTGGCTCAGCGACCGCAACGAGGCGGTGGTGGAGTCGGTGCATACGCTGTTCACCGGGCTTCCGCCGGTGGGGTTCATTTCGCAGACGCTGCTCAGTTTCCTGGCCATCATCTGCCTGCCGCGCCAGTTCCATGTGGCGGTGGTGGAGTGCGGCGATGTGCGCGATRTGCGCCGCGCGCGCTGGATGTTCGGCGGCTACCTGGTGCTGATCTCGGCGATGGTGCTGCCGATCGCCACCGCCGGCGTCAGCCTGTTCGGTACCGGAAGCGGCGTGGCCGACGACTCGATGGTGCTGGCGTTGCCGCTGGCCGAGGGTCGCAACGCGCTGGCACTGATCGCCTATATCGGCGGGTTCTCTGCCGCCACCGGCATGGTCATCGTGTCCTCGATCGCGTTGGCGACGATGGTCAGCAACGATCTGGTGATGCCGGTGCTGCTGCGTCGCAGTGGCGATCACCAGGAAGCGGCCGATGTCGCCTCGCGGGTGCTGTGGATCCGCCGGCTGGCGATCCTGCTGCTGGCACTGATGGCCTACAGCTACTACCGCAGCAGCAGCAACGACAGCACGCTGGCCTCGTACGGACTGATGGCGTTCGCCGCGGTGGCGCAGTTCGCGCCGGGCCTGATCGGTGGCCTGTACTGGCGCGGCGCCAGCCGTCGTGGCGTCGAGACCGGCATGCTGCTCGGCTTCGCCACCTGGCTGTACACCCTGCTGCTGCCGGCGATGACCATGGCCGGCTGGATGGATGCAGGCTGGGTGCAGCATGGTCCGTTCGGCATCGATTGGCTGCGGCCGCAACAGCTGTTCGGCATGACCGGCTGGGACCCGCTGACCCACGGCACGTTCTGGTCGTTGCTGGTCAACGCGGCGACGATGATGCTGGTGTCCGCGCGTTGGCGCCCCGGCGTGGATGAGCGCTTGCGCGCTGCACCCTTCCTCGATCCCTATGCCGAGCGGCCTTCAGTGGCCGGTGGTTGGCCGGGCCACGTGCACGTGGGTGACCTGCTGGCACTGGCCTCGCGCGTGGTCGGCGAGCGCCATGCGCGGCGCTCGTTCTTCGAACAGGCGCAGTCGCTGGGGCGCGAGCTGCAGTCCTCGGCGCCGGCAGACCGGCCGTGGGTGCAGTTCACCGAGCGCCTGCTGGCTGCATCGATCGGTGCGGCGTCCGCGCGCCTGCTGCTGACCAGCCTGCTGCGCGGCTCGGGCATGGACCTGGGCGAAGTGGTGGCGGTGCTGGACGAAGCCGGGCAGGAACTGCGCTTCAACCGCGAGATCCTGTCGACCACCCTGGAAAACATCAGCGCCGGCGTCAGCGTGGTCGACCCGGACATGCGCCTGACTGCCTGGAACCGGCGCTACCAGGACATGTTCGGCTACCCCGACGGCATGCTCTACGTGGGCCGGCCGGTGGCTGACCTGATCCGCTACAACGCCGAGCGTGGCGAGCTGGGCGAAGGCGACATCGAAATGCAGATCAACCGCCGCATCGGTTACATGCGCGCCGGTTCGCCGCACGTCTTCGAGCGCACCCGCAGCGATGGCAAGGTGATCGAAATGCGCGGCCAGGCACTGCCTGGCGGCGGCTACGTCACCAGCTACAACGACATCACCGACTACAAGCACGCCGAACGCGCGCTGCTGGAAGCCAACGAAACGCTGGAACAGCGCGTGGCCGAGCGCTCGCATGTTGCGGAAGTCGCACAGCAATCGAAGACCCGCTTCCTGGCGGCGATCAGCCATGACGTGCTGCAGCCGTTGAATGCGGCGCGGCTGTTCGCTTCGGCGCTGCGCGACAGCGACCATGTCAGCGACGAGCAGCGGCACCTGGCCGAACGCGTGGATGCGTCGCTGCGTGCGGCCGAAGAGCTGCTGGATGGGCTGCTGGACGTGTCGCGGCTGGATGCTGGTGGCCTGCATCCGGTGATCGGCGAATTCGATGTCAGTGCGTTGATGCGTGAGCTGGCCGCGCAGTACACGCCGGTTGCGGCCGGGCGTGGGTTGCGGCTGGATCTGTTCGCGCGTACCACCTGGGTGCGCAGTGATCGCCGCCTGCTGCGCCGCGTGCTGCAGAACTTCCTGGCCAATGCATTGCGCTACACGCGGCAGGGGCGCATCGTGCTGGCCGTGCGCCAGCGCGGCGACGAAGTGGAACTACAGGTGTGGGATACCGGCCCCGGCATTCCCGAACACCACATGCGACAGATCTTCGACGAGTTCCACCGCTACCAGCAGCCGTTCGACTGGGGCGAGCAGGGCCTGGGCCTGGGCCTGTCGATCTGCCAGCGCATCTCGCGCCTGCTTGACCATCGTTTGAATGCACGCAGCCGGGTTGGCAGTGGTTCGATGTTCTCGATCATCCTGCCGCGGGTGGCGCCGTTGCCGGGATATACCGAAGCGCTCATCGTGACACAGGCCGCACCGCCGGTCCGCAGTGATTCGCTGGCCGGCCTGCGCGTGCTGTGCGTGGACAACGACGAGGAGATCCTCGATGGCATGCGCGCGCTGCTGGGGCGTTGGCAGGTGCAGGTGATCACCGCATCGACGGTGGACCAGGCGCTGCAGAAGATTGCCGAGCGTCCGCAGGTGATGCTGGTGGACTATCACCTGCACGATCGCATGGATGGCCTGGACGCACTGGTCGCACTGCGCGAGGCGGCGGGCTATCCATTGCCCGGTGCGTTGCTTACTGCCGATGGCCGCGATGAACTGAAGCGGATGGCACGCGAGCGCGGCTATCGCCTGTTGACCAAGCCGATCAAGCCGRCGTCGCTACGTGCCTTCCTGGGTGCGCTGCGGGACACCCGCAACAACGACTGAATCCACGCCACACGCGGATGACGAGCCCGGTAGCGCCGGCCGCTGGCCGGCAACCTCGCAATCGCCGGCAGGTTACGCCACGCCGTGCAGGTGTTCGTACAGGATCGTCGCACCGATGATCACCAGGATCACGCCACCGATGATTTCGGCGCGCTTGCCGACCATGCTGCCGAGTGCGCGGCCGAGCATGATGCCGGCGGTGACCATGGTCAGCGTGCACAGGCCGATGACCGCCGCCATCACGCCGATATGCACGTCCATGAAGGCCAGGCCGATGCCCACTGCCATCGCGTCGATGCTGGTGGCGAAGCCGGTCAGTGCCAGCTTCCAGAAGCCGTGATGCTGCGACGGATCCTCATCGTCCTCGCCGCTGTCAGGGCGCAGGCCGTTGTAGATCATGTGGATGCCCAGTGCGCCGAGCAGGCCGAAGGCGATCCAGTGGTCGAAGGCTTCGACGTACTGCAGGGCGGCACGACCGAGCAGCCAGCCGATGATGGGCGTGATCGCCTCGATGACGCCGAAGATGATGCCGGCGCGCAGCGCATCACGGAACACCGGCCTGCGCATGGCGGCACCCTTGCCGATCGCCGCGGCGAAGGCATCGGTGGACATGGCAAAGCCGATCAGGAGGATCGAAACAGGAGACATGGGCGGCAGCAGAAGGTCGGGCAAGGACGGACGCACGGCTCGCGCTCGCGCCCAACCTGACGTTGCGCGCGCGGGCCGCTGGTCTCGCCAACCATCATGGTTGTCCACGCCACGGCGCACTGGCCGAGTATGTTGACGTGGACGATTCCTGCGTAGGAATCCGGCTACTCCCCAAGGGGACGCGAAGCTTAGCACCGCGATCCGCGCGTGGCGCATTCCGTGCGAAACGCGCAGGCACGGCTGGTTTGTATAGCGATGGCTATATCACCGCGAAGTGGTGGCGCCGGCCGAAGCGGAATCCGGTAGTGCCGGCCGCTGGCCGGCAGCTCAAACAGTTTCACGCGGTTGCCGGC
>NZ_JBFRFE010000214.1:0-6136 GCF_052114665.1 Stenotrophomonas sp. 2YAF22
TGGCAGTACTCATGGTACGTGCCGCAGGATGTGGCCGGCCTTGCCGCAGCGCATGGTGGCAGCGACAAACTGCTGGCGCGCCTGGATGAAGTGTTCAACGCGAAGGTCGATCCGGCCATYTTCGAGCACATGGAAGACATCACCGGCCTGATCGGCTGGTATGCGCATGGCAATGAGCCCAGCCACCACGTGGCCTACCTGTACTCGCATGCCGGCCAGCCGTGGCGCACGCAGGCACGCCTGAAGCAGATCATGGACACGCAGTATGCCGATCGTCCCGATGGCCTGGCCGGCAACGATGACGTGGGCCAGATGTCGGCGTGGTACGTGTTCACCGCGCTGGGTTTCTACCCGGTAGCGCCTGGCTCGGGCGAGTACATCCTCGGCCGCCCGTTCCTGCCGAAGACCGCAATGCGGCTGCCCAACGGCAAGACCTTCACCATCGTGGCCGAAGGGCTGGACGACAAGCACACCTATGTCGGCAGCGTGACCCTCAACGGCAAGCCATTGCAGCGCACCTTCCTGCGCCACGATGAGATCCTGGCCGGTGGCGAGCTGCATTTCACCATGCAGGCCGAACCGAACAAGGACTGGCCGGGGCAGGGCGCGCAGGCACCGTATTCGATGAGCCGGTAACACCCACGGTAGCGCCGGGCCATGCCCGGCGGTTGAGGGGCGGCGCCAACCAAGGTTGGCGTCTACCGGAACCGCGCACACCGCATTGAGGCGCCCTTGGTAGATGCCAACCTTGGTTGGCATGCCGCGCGCCCACCAAGGTGGGCGACTACCGATGTGGCGTGATCTGGTAGATGCCAACCTTGGTTGGCATGCGACCTACACCATCCCACCATTGGCGCGCAGCACCTGGCCATTGATCCAGCCGCCATCGGCACCGGCCAGGAACGCCACCGCGCCGGCGATGTCTTCCGGCGTACCCAGCCGCTCCAACGGATTCATCTTCGCCAGCCGATCGATCAGTTCCGGCGACTTCCCGTCCAGGAACAGATCGGTGGCGGTCGGCCCGGGCGCCACCGCGTTCACGGTGATGCCGCGTCCACGCAGTTCCTTGCTGAGAATCGCGCCCATGGTCTCCACCGCGGCCTTGCTGGCGGCATACACGCTGTAGTTTTCCAGCTTGATGCCAACCACGCTGGTGGACAGGGTGACGATGCGGCCACCATCGCGCACGCGTCGCGCGGCCTCGCGCAGCACATTGAATGCACCCTTGAGGTTGATGCCGATCACGCGGTCGAACAGGGCATCATCGCTGTCGGCCAGTGCGGCCAACTGCAGCACGCCGGCACTGTTGACCACCACATCGATGCCACCGAAGCGTGCCTCGATGGCGTCGAACAGCGCGTGCACGGCCTGCGGGTCGGCGACATCGGCCTGCAGGGCGATGGCGTGCCCTCCGCTGGCGGTCAATTCGGCAGCTAGTGTTTCGGCCTCATCACGGCGCCCGGCATAGTTGATCACCACGGCATGGCCGTCGGCGGCCAGACGGCGCGAGATGGCCGCGCCGATGCCACGGGAGCCCCCGGTGACCAGGGCGACAGAGCGGGAAGCAGAGGAGGTCATGGCAGATTCCAGAAGTGCGCGCCGGCATGGCGCACGGCCATCTTGGTCTCTCCGCCGTCGCGGATAATCATGGATAATCCGGAAACATCATCCGGCCGCCCGAACAATGGACAGATTCACCGCCCTGCGTGCGTTTGTGCGGATCGTCGAGCGCCGCAGCTTCAGCCGTGCCGCCGAAGACCTGGGGCTGCCGCGGGCCACGGTGACCGACGCGATCAAAGCACTGGAGCAGCGTCTGGGTGTGCGCCTGCTGCACCGGACCACGCGCGTGGTGGTGCCGACGCTGGAAGGCGAGGCCTTCTACGGCCGCTGTCTGCGCCTGATCGCGGACATGGACGATGCCGAAGCCGCGTTCCGTGACGTGCCGCCACGCGGGCCGCTGCGCATCGAGGTGCACGGTACGCTGGGGCGCCACCTGTTGTTTCCGCATCTGCCGGATTTCCTGCAGCGGTACCCGGACATCGAACTGGAGGTCAGCGAGGGCGACCGCTATGTCGACCTGCTGCGCGAGGGGGTGGATGGGGCCATCCGCGTGGGCACCCTGGCCGACAGCGATCTGGCCGCACGGCGCCTGGCGTTGCTGCGCGAGGTCACGGTGGCGTCGCCCGCCTACGTGAAGTCACACGGGCGGCCGGAAAACATCGCGTCGCTGGCGGCGGGACACCAGATGGTCGGCTACCGTTCCAGCGCCACCGGTCAGCTGATTCCGCTGGAGTTCCAGCAGGGCGGCCAGGTGCGCCATATGCCGTTGCCGGCACGCGTGCGGGTGTCCGGTGCCGACGCCTTCCTCGGTGCTGCGCTGGCTGGGCTGGGCATCATCCAGGCACCGCGTTACCGGATGGCCCCGTACATCGCGCGCGGGCAATTGCTGGAGCTGTTGCCCGGGATGCCACCCACACCTAGCCCGGTCAGCCTGGTCTATCCGCGCAACCGCACGCCATCGCCGCGGCTGCGGGTGTTCATTGATTGGGTGGCGGGTGTGTTCGAGCAGGAGCGCGCGTGCGGCGGCTCATCCACGCATGGCGTGGATCTACTGGCGTGACCAGGCTGACGGGGAGACGCCGACAACACGCCGGAAGGCCGCGGCGAACTTGCTGGGATTGGCGTAGCCGCAGGCAAGCGCAACCTCGGTGACACGCTGCCCTGCGGACAACGCACACTGCGCCCACTGCATGCGGTGCTGGGTCAGGTAGGCATACGGCGGCATGCCGGTGGCGGCGCGCAGGGCGCGGCTGAAAGTGGTCGGTTCCATGCCGAGTACGCCGGCCAGCGCTGCGACATCCAGCGGTTGGGAACGGTGTTCATCAATGAAGTCCTGCAGCTGGCGCAGCTGCCGCGATGACAACGGCGCGGCCATCGGCGGCCGGGCGCGTGGTTGGCCGGCAAGCTGCGCCAATCGCCGCACCACGACTTCTGCGCCGTACTGCAGGAAGCCGGGCACGCTGGCGTCAGCCTGCGCGCTGGACCATAGCGCGTGCAGTACGGAAGCGATGACCGGGTCGCGATGCAGCCGCAGGGAAAGGGCGTGGATGTCTGGGAAGCCGCCAGGCGCATCACGCCACTGCGCGGTATCGACGGCCATTCCCAGCAGCTCCACCGCAGGGCTGGCGTAGTGTCCAYGATCGCCGGGCAGTACCACGTTGAACTGGCCTCGATGCCACGGCGCCTGTAGGACCCCGCCAGTGGTGCGTTGGTAAAGGTTGCCGCCACCGGCCAGCAGCAGGCCCAGGCGCAGCTGGTGCGGGTGCCCCATGGGGCCTTCGCTGGCCTGGAAGCCATGGCGCAGCAGAACGACCGAGCCATCCTCGCTGGTCACGGTTCCCTCCATGGGCTGGGCGGCTTCCCGGTGCAACTGGTCGGCGAGGGCGGGCATGGTCGGTCCAGGAATGGAGCAGCGCTGACTGCAATGGAGTGGCGGCGAACACGGAATGTTACAGGATAACAGTTTGCGCCAGCCGGCCCGCCAGGCGCGTTTCCGTTCCCCATGAGGTTGCCCTTGAAAGCCCCCGTTTCCTCCGTTGCCCTCGTTGCAGCGTCATTGCTCGTTCCTGTTCTTCCCGCCCACGCGCAGTCCGCCGATGCCACCACCCTCGATGGCGTGGTGGTCACCGGCTCCAAGCGCGATACGCCCTACCTGAAGAGTGACCTGTCGGTGACCGTGCTTGACCGGCAGGCGCTGAAAGAAGCCGGTGTCACCGAGTTCCGTGACCTGGACAAGCTTGCCCCAAACGTGAAGTTCAACGTGATGGGCCAGTTGAGCAACATGTTCATTTCCATCCGCGGCATCGAATCCAATCCCTTCCTGGTCAACCGCGCGTCGGTGTACATCGATGGCATTCCGTTCCGTGAGCTGAGCAACGCGGTACTCAACCAGGTGGAATCGGTCGAGGTGCTGCGGGGGCCGCAGGGAACCCTGTACGGCGCCAACAGCGAATCGGGGCTGGTGCTGGTGCGCACGCGCGGCCCGTCCGATACCCGCGAGGGTGAGGTGAACGTACGCAGCACCTGGTTCGGCAATGGCAACGGTACGGCCGTGGATGGCTTCCTGGCAGGCCCGCTGAGCAAGGACGGCACGCTGTCGGGCTCGGTGGCGTTCATGGGGTCCGATGAGGATGCCCACCTGAAGAACCTGACCCCGTACGGCGCGCGCGGCGAAGTGAAAGAGGGCTACCTGCAGGGCAAGCTGCGCTGGCGCCCCAGCGATTACGTGACCGTCAACGCCCTGGCCTATCACCTGCGCACGCGCGCACCGGGCATGTTCGAGTACGAGTACCTGCCGCTGGATACCGGCCTGTACAACCGCACCTATGGAGACCGCCTCAATGGTGGCCGTCATGCAGGTGACTTCACCTACATCAACGATGCGCCAAAGCGCACCGAAAAGGACGAGACCGTCGCAGGCCTGAGCGCGCAATGGCAACTGCAGGCCGGCACCCTGGATGTGGCCGCGTCGTACCGCAGCGAGGAAGCGAGCTCAGCCGGCTACGACTTCGACATGACCGCCAGCTCCGCGCTGGCCGGGTACATATATGACAAGAAGAATGCCTGGAATGCCGAGGCGCGCTTCAGCTCGCCCAGCGACCAGGCGTTGACCTGGATGGCCGGTGTATCGACCTACCTCATCGACAAGGATTCGATCCAGGGCACCTTCGTCGGCCCGGCGCTGCGCGGGCTGGACAGTTACAACCTGGCGCCGCGGCAGACCTCCAAGGGTGAGGACTACAGTGTGTTCGCCACCGCCAGCTATACGCTGCCGGCATTGCCGAAGCTGACCGCCAGCCTCGGCATCCGCCACGAGCAGGCCCGCCGTTCCACCGAGCAGCGCGCCGGATTCCTCGACCTGGGTGCGGGGGGCCTGGTCCGCTACCGCGACGCAGCCCTGGCGCATACGTTCTCGGCCACGTTGCCGCGCGTCTCGCTGCGCTATGACGCCAGCGATGATCTGTCGTTCTATGCGGCCTCGGCCAAGGGCTACATCCCCGGTGGCTTCAACCTGGCCGCCGCGCAGAGCGATGTGATCAACGACAAGGTGCTGCGCTACGAATCCGAACGCATGTGGAGCCATGAAGTGGGCTTCAAGATGAACCTGGCGGGCGGCCGCGGCCATATCGGCGGCGCCCTGTTCCATATCAGCTCGGACAACTGGCAGGAAATCCAGGTGGCCACCGATGCCAACGGCCGGCCGATCTCCTCCGACTACGTGGGCTCGGATGCCTCGATACGCTCGCGTGGCGCAGAGCTGGAAGGGGTGTTTGAAGTCGCGCCCGGGTTCACGGTGATGGCCAATGTCGGCTACGTCGATGCGACGTACACCAAGCTGTGGGTCAGCCCGCAGGAGAACCTGCACGGCAAGCGGGTCAAGCTGACGCCGCACTACACCGGCTACCTGGCCGCGCGGTATCAGTTCGACTCCGGCATCTATGCCCGGGTGGAATCGCAGTTCACCGGTTCCAGCGCGCTGGACGAGCGCAACCGCGCGTTCCAGCCGGCCGTGGCCGTGCTCGGCGTGCAACTGGGCTATGAGCGCGGGCCGTGGAGCACGCGCGTGTTCGTGCAGAACCTGACCGACAAGCGCCGCATCAATGGCCTGATCTTCGACAACCTGGCCTTCGGCCGCGACGGCAACTACTACGGGCCGGTGGACAGCCCGCGCATTGTCGGCGCCGAGGTCGGCTACCGGTTCTGAGCGGGCGTCAGCCGGCGGGCCGCAGGGCCCGCCGGTTGCGCAGATGTGCGATCGCCAGCATCACCCCACCACAGGCGGTGGCAGCGCCGTGCCAGAGCAGCGATTCCTTCAACGGCAGGTACAGCGAGGCGGACAGCAACAGGATCGCGCCTGCCAGGGCCACGCACAGCGGCAGGGCGCGTCGATGGCGGCGCTGGCCGGCGGCGGTGCTGAGCAGGGCGATCAACGAGGCCAGCAGCGCGAACAGCCATTCCCAGCGCGACATCACCAGCAGTGCGGTCATCGCGCCATGGCCAGGGTGCTGGAACGAGCGCAGCGCCATCATCGCCGCCGGCGTGAAGGCCAGCAGCAGGGGCAGGGCCACGCAATGCG
>NZ_JBFRFE010000215.1:0-6125 GCF_052114665.1 Stenotrophomonas sp. 2YAF22
GGCCACGCCGTGCACTGGCAGGAGGCCGACGACCTGCGCCAGGCCCCACCGTTGCCGGTGGACGAGGCTGACCTGGTGCTGCTGGGCTGCTGGACCGACAACGCCGGGCGCACACCGTCGGAGATGAAGGCCTGGGTGGCAGGCATCGCCGAGCGCGGCCAGCGGCCGCGGCAGGTGGCGGTGTTCGGCACCGGTGAAACGCAGTGGGGGCAGGAGTACTACTGCGGTGCGGTGCACCGGCTGATCCGCTATTTCGACAGTGGCTACCCGCCGCTGGAGATCGAACAGATGCCACATGGCCGGCGGCATGCCGCGGCCATCGATACCTGGACCGATGCGGTCCTGGATCAATACTGGAGCACCACCGATGCAGATCATCGACGCCACCACGCCTGAGCAGTTCCAGCAGTTGCTGGCCGACCATCCGCGCGTGCTGGTGGACTTCCACAAGGACCAGTGCCCGGGTTGCCGGGTGCTGGACATGTCGTTGCAGCGGGTGGCCAGCGGCACCGGGGGGCAGGGCACGACCCTGCTGCGGGTGCAGCTGGAAGTGGTGGGTGAAGCATTCTTCCGCGAGATGGGCCTGCGGCAGACTCCCACGCTGTCGCTGTTCCTGGACGGTGACGAACGCATGCGCATGCCGGGCTTCCAGTCGCCGCAGCAGATCGAAGCGGCGATCGCCGAGTTCCTGTAGCCCAGGATCAGGGTCGGATCCCTCGCCGCAGGCTAGGGCTCTGACCCCACTTCGACGCATGGCTTCGATCATCGGGGTCAGAGCCCTTGCCTGTGGCAAGGGATCCGACCCCGGGCGCGCGGATCAACCGCCAGCGAACGTATCCACCAGCAGCTTCACGTTCAGCACCACGATCACCAGTGCGATCACCCAGGCGATGCCGCCCAGCCAGCGCGGCGCCACCAGCGCGCCCATCGTCATCTTGTCGGTCACGATCCGTACCAGCGGGATGATCGCGAACGGCAGCTGCATCGACAGCACCACCTGGCTCAGCACCAGCAGCTTCACTGCGCCCTGGTCGCCGAACAGCATGATGACCACCACCACCGGGATGATGGCCAGCGCGCGGGTGATCAAGCGCCGCAGCCATGGCGGCAGGCGCAGGCGCAGGAACCCTTCCATCACGATCTGCCCGGCCAGTGTCGCCGTCACCGTGGAGTTCAGGCCGGACGCGAGCAGCGCCACGGCGAACAATGTGGAGGCCAGGCCCACGCCCAGCATCGGCGCCAGCAGCTGGTGCGCCTGCTCGATGTCTTCCACATCGAAGCGGCCGTTGGCATGGAACACCGACGCCGCCAGGATCAGGATGCTGGCGTTGATGAACAATGCCAGGGTCAAGGCAACGGTGCTGTCGGTGACGGCCCAGCGCAGCGCGCTGCGACGGCCTTCATCGGTGCGTGGATAGGCACGGGTCTGCACGATGGAAGAATGCAGGTACAGGTTGTGCGGCATCACCGTGGCGCCGATGATGCCGATGGCGATGTACAGCGCATGCGGATCAGTGACCACCTGAGCGCGCGGAATGAAACCGCCCAGTACCTGCATCACCGGCGGCGCGGCCAGCGCGATCTGCACCATGAAGCAGCCGAAGATCACCAGCAGCAGCGCGATCACGAAGGCTTCCAGCGCGCGGAAACCGCGGTTCATCAGCAGCAGCACCAGCAGCGTGTCCAGCGCGGTGATCACCGCGCCCCACAGCAGTGGCAGGTCGAACAACAGTTTCAAGGCGATGGCCGTACCGATCACTTCGGCCAGGTCGCAGGCGATGATCGCCGCTTCGCACAGCGCCCACAGCGCCAGGTTCACCGGCTTGGGGTAGCGCGCACGGCAGGCCTGCGCCAGGTCCATGCCGGTGGCGATGCCCAGCCGTGCCGACAACGCCTGCAGGATCACCGCCATCAGGTTGGAGATCAGGATGACCGACAGCAGCAGATAGCCGAAGCGCGAGCCGCCTGCCAGATCGGTGGCCCAGTTGCCCGGGTCCATGTAACCGACCGACACCATGTAGCCCGGGCCAAGGAAGGCCAGCAGCCGGAACCACCAGTGGCCTTTGTCGGGCACGGCAATCGACGCGTTGAGCGCACCCAGGCTGGCCGGAGTGGAGGCGGCAGAATCGGTGGGTGCGACGGTGTTCATGGCTGTCAATATAGCCATTGCTATATCGCATAGCAATGTGAAACAATCGTCTTTACTGCGTCACTGGTCCAGAATTCAGGTTCGCACCCGATGACAACTGCAGGACAGGCACACGCGTGGGCAAGACGGACGATTCGACATCGCTGAAAATCACCCCCTTGATCGAGGCCGAGCGCCAGGTCGAGAGCTTCCGGCAAGTGCGCGAAGCACACCGGATGGAACTGGTGGAGGACTATGTCGAGCTGATCTCCGACCTGTTGGCCGACGGCGGCGAGGCCCGCCAGGTCGACATCGCTACCCGTCTCGGCGTGGCCCAGCCGACCGTGGCAAAGATGCTGCGCCGGCTGGCCCGTGACGGCTGGGTCGTGCAGCGCCCGTATCGCGGCGTGTTCCTGACCCCGGAGGGCGAGGCGTTGGCCCATGCCAGCCGCCAGCGCCACCAGACCGTGGAGCGCTTCCTGCTGGCGCTGGGCGTGGACCCGGATACCGCGCGGCGTGATGCCGAGGGCATCGAGCACCATGTCAGTGAGCAGACCTTGGCGCTGTTCGACGAATTCGTGCGCAAGGCCGAGGGCGGCTGAGTCGCGGTTTCTACTGCTGTTCGCGCGGTATGGAATGAGTGCATCCACGCATGGCGTGGATCTACTCGCGGAATCTGCTTTCTGTAGAGCCGAGCCATGCTCGGCTGCTGTTCGCGCGGTGATGAAATGAGTCGAGCATGGCTCGACTCTACAGTTCAGGCGGGCAGCGCGCCTGTTCCTGCGCACACGCCCGTTTCGTCCATTCCTTCAATACCGGCTGAAGGCCTCCGTAGCGCCGTCCCTGCCAGCCATTGGCCAGCACCGTGCCCTGCGCATCGATCAGCACCAGGTTGGGGGGTGCCGGGCCCGCCAATGCCTGCAGTGCCGGCATGCGCTTCGCGCGACGCGGGTCCAGCACCGGCCACGGCATGTCCTGCAGCTGCATGTAGCGCCGCAGCGCCGCCTCGCTTTCATCCAGGCTGACATACACCACTTCGGTATCGGCGCCGGCCTCGCGCAGCGCGTCGCGCACGCCGCGCAGGGTCGGCACGAAAGCGTGGCAGGGCGCGCACCAGTCGGCGCCGAAGTACAGCGCGATCAGCGTTGGCGGTGGCGACCACTGCATCGGGCGCAGGGCACGTGGCTCAGGCCGCATCAGCGAGGCGGAGACCTGCGCATGCAGGTCGGCAGCCACTGCCGGCCATGCCAGTGCCAGCAACAGCGCGGGCAGCCAGCTAGAACGCATAGCGCAGGTTGACGTACCACGAGCGGGCGAAGCGAGGACCGTACACGTAATCGCTGTCGCGCAGCGCGCCGCTTTCCAGATCCTTCTGCCGCTGGTCGAACACGTTCTTGACCCCCGCCGCCACCGACACTTCCTGCTGTGCCTGGGCACCCAGATGGCGATGCCAGCGCGCGCCGAGGTCGGTGACCAGGAAGGCGCGGGTGCGATGCAGCTCGCCCAGCCGGTTGTTGAGCACCGGCATCGATCCGGTGTGGCGCAGCGCCAGGAACGCCTCCCAGGGCTCGGCCGGCATCCAGCTGAGTTGGGCCAGGCCGGTCCAGCGCGGGGTTTTCAGATAGTCGCGGCTGTCGATGACGGTGTCGCCGCCGTCGGCGGTGTCGTCGAAGATGCGCTGCGGCTCGCGGAACTGCGAGCGGTACCACGATGCGCCGGCAGTCAGCCGCCACTGCGGGGAGGGCTGCCAGCCGAGGTTGGTTTCCACGCCCAGCACGTTCGAGCCGGAGGCGTTGTAGCGCAGCTGCGTCAGCTGGCCATCATCGCCGCGCTGGATCTCACCCAGCGCGAAGGTATCGCGGATGCGTGCGTAGGACGCGGTGGCATCCCAGCTCCATACCGGGTCGGCCGGGTCGGAGCGCCAGTCGAACCCGAACAGGGTGGTCAGCGCGCGCTCCTCCTTCAGGCCACGGGTGTTGCGCACGCGCACCTGCTCGCCGCCGAGGGTATCGACGTGGACATCCTCGACGAAGATTTCCGGCGCACGGAAGCCGGTGGCGATGCCCGCTCGCCATTTCAGCCGTGGCGTCGCCTGCCAGGCCAGGGCGATACGCGGTGAGAACACGGCGCTGTCCAGTTCCGAACTCTTGTCCACGCGCGCGCCCAGCACCAGGTCGACGTCCTCGCGTACGCTCCATTCGTCCTGCACGAACGCGCCGAGRTTGTGGAAGGTTGCATCCTCGAGCACGGCCAGGCGCTGGCCGGCACCATCGCGATTGTCGTCACGCAGGCCCTCATGCTTGTACTGAACGCCGAACGCCAGCGTGTGTGCACCCAGCCGCCAGTTCAACTGGCTGTCGATGTAGTGCAGCGGGTTGTGGGTGCGCCCGTACTGGCGCCATGAGCGTGATGCGGCGCTGCCCGGTACGTTCGGGTCCAGTTGCGAAGGATCGTAGCCGGGTGCGGACGGATCGGTGACCACGTCGCCGAGTCCGCCATAGAAGCTGTCGCGGTCGATGTCGGCGAAGGCATAGGCCAGGCGGAAGTCGACGTCGCCGCTTACCTCCTGGTCCCATGACAGGCTGCCGCGGCGGTAGTTCGTGTCCAGCGATTCGGCGATGTTGGCCAGGTGTTCGGGCTGGTCCAGGCGGTTGCCACCGCGACGGCTCTCATCGGTCACCTGCAGGTCCAACCGCAGGCGCGTGCCCGGAGTGGGCGCATACCAGGCCTGCAGGCCACCGACCTTGAGGTTCTTGCGGGTGATCTCGGTATAGCCGTCGCCGTTGTAGTCGATGCCGCTGTTCCAGTTGCGCTGGGCGATCACCGACAGTCCCGCGTCGGCTTCGCTGGCGACCAGATCCAGGCGCACGTCGGCGTTCTTCTGCGGCGTGCCCTTCAGAACATCCACGCCCGCCTGCACATGGCCGCCGCTGCGTGCGGGCAGCGGCGGAACCAGATTGATGACACCGGCTACAGCGCCCGGCCCGTACAGCGACGAACCACCGCCCTTGACCACTTCGATGCGGTCGACGAAGCCGGCGGGAATCTGTTCCAGTCCATACACACTGCCCAGCGTGGACAACAGTGGAATGCCATCGAACAGCAGCTGGTTGTAGGCACCGGGAAGGCCCAGCAGCTGCACTTCGCTGGTGTTGCAGTTCTGGCAGTTGCTCTCCACCCGCAGGCCGTTGATCAGCTCGGCCGCGCGGGAGAAGTCGGTGGCCGCGCGCAAAGCGATGTCTTCCTTGCGCAGTACCTCGGTGCGGATCGGCACGTCCGACAGCAGGCGTTCGCTGCGGGTGGCCGTGCTGACTTTCACCTGCACGCGGTCCAGCTCGGTAGGCGAAGGCGGTGCGGCGAATGCGGTCACCGGCAGGGTGGCGGCAATACCGGCAGCCAGCGGCAGCCGGCGGAGAAGGGAGGCAGCAATGCGCATGAGGGCGTCGTCCTTGGGGAGGGAGGGCGGCGAGGGCGACCTGGCTGGCCCACATGAAAGCAGATGGTCATCAACATAGCAATTGCTATATCAGGGTCTCGACGCGTGCGTGAACCGTGGCCTTTACTCGAACGCAAGTGTTATAACATTACACAATGCGCGCGCAAGCGTGCCGGTGGTCATGCACCGGAAGCGGTCAGCCGCGGCGGAAGGCGGCGGGAGTGCGCGCGCCGACGATGATCATGCGGATCATCGTGGAGATCTGTTCGACCAGTTCCGGATCGTTCTCAGGGGGTTGGTCCATGGCCGAAGCGCCCATCGCAAACACCAGCCGGGTGATCGCCATCGACACCAGTTCCGGCTTGTACAGCACCGCGCCATCCAGTGCGGCCAGGCGCACCAGGTCATGCTGCAGTTCTTCTTCGAAGTAGTGCAGTTCGCGTTCGACCGCGTGCTTGAAATCGTCCGAGCCGACCGCGCCTTCGCGTAACAGTACGTGCAGCAGCTTGTCGTCGGCACGCAGCTGTTCCATGAAGGTTTCCACCGACACGCGCACCACGC
>NZ_JBFRFE010000216.1:0-6122 GCF_052114665.1 Stenotrophomonas sp. 2YAF22
GCGCGTGTGGGGTGTGGGCCAGCAGCTGGACCTCGGCCATACCCATCCGCTGGTGGGCCGCAGCACGCCGGATTTCCTGCTGGTCGATGGTCGCCGCATGGGTGAACTACTGCGGGCAGGGCAGGCGGTGCTGCTGGTGTTCGATGCTGCTGCCTCGTTGTACGAGGCGGTTGATGTTGAACGGGCCCGCATCCTGTCCATCGCGCAGCCCGCTGTCGATTCGCTGGGCCTGTCGGCGCTGCTGGTTCGTCCGGACGGCATTGTTGCCTGGGCCAGTGATGGCGCCGATGCGGCAGGACTGGCGCAGGCGGTACAGGAATGGACGAGCTCAGTTGGCAGGGAAGCGATTGCCTGAGTTCCGGCGCAGCCCGCGCAGGGCTGTGCCGCCCTCTTTCAGAGATCCTTCTTCTTGCCGCTCAGGTCCAGCGGTTGGTCACTGCCCTTGCGCTCGCTCGACCAGACCTCGACGCTCTTGCTGCATCGGCTTTCGCGGGCGGCAACCTCAGGCGGCAGGTCCTTCACATGCGGCGACTCCTGGCAGGCGGCATGCATGGCGGAGTCATCATAGGTGGCACAGGCGCTGATCGAAGCGAGAGCAAGGAAACAGAGAGCGGAGCGGAGCAGGGGCTGCAGCAGGCGCATGGGGGGATCTCAGAAGGGCCGGTCTGGCCATCGAATTCAATCCGTGACCCGGCACACGCGCAACCCGACTGGCAGCACTTGTTATTGAGTAACAATTATGGGGATACTCGAGAGCTGCCGACTGCCGATCAGGCAATGCAGATCAGGAACACCGTCGACAGCGCCAGCATCAACACGAACACGCGCCGGCTCAAGGCCAGGCAGGTCAGGCAGGCCGCCAACGCCCATGCCGCCAGCAGCATACATCCCAGCAACCACAGCCCGACCGTCATCATCGAGCCGGCCGCTGCGGCGGACAACGCAAAGGCCTTGAACAGCGCCACGCCCAGCACACTGCCCAGCGCGCCGGCCCGCAGGGCAATAGCATCGTGGCAGGTGGGGGAAAGCTGGCGGTGCATGAGGGCTGTGTCGCGCGTGGGAAGCTGGCGTACGCAACTCTGCAGCAAGGCGGATCTACGCCGCGTGTTCGTCGCACCGCCAGCGCGCAAATGCCGTGATGAGCTCACCACGGCATGTGCATGCTGCATGCCAGTGCTGCCCGGTCAGCGCGCCGGTTGGGAGGCCAGCATGTCGCGCCCGTGTGGGGTCAGATCGATATCCGCATCTTCCGCCTGCACCGCCAGGCCTTCCTTCACGGCCCACGTTGCCGCATCGCTTCCCACAGGGTGCGCATCGGCAATGGCGCGCAGGATGGTGAACTGTTCTTCAGTCAACGGCATGGTACGTCCTCATACGCCCAGCAGGGGCGGCAGTTGCCAGTCCGAAAGGCGCGCATTGCTGATGGCCTGATGGCAGCCACAGGCATCACAACGGAACAGCGTACCGCCCGGCAGGTGCAACAGGTTTGCATCCTGGGCGCAGGTGATTTCCGCACAATGACGGCATGACACGGTAAGCGAAATGATTCGCTCCACATCGCCGGAAATGTTGAACGCGGCCTCGAAGGCATGGATGGCGAAGTGGCCGGTGTCCGGCATGGTGTTCTCGGTTGCAGACAGATGTCTCCATCCTCGTTTTCCTACCGTGATGAGGCTGTCAGGCCAGCGCGGTGGCGAAGTCAACGAGGTCCGCTGCTACGCTTCAGGGCTGCGCATGCGACTGGGATAGCATGCAGGTTGAATTTCCACTCGCCGCTGGTAACGGAGTAGCCCGCAATGGACATCGAACTGGACGGCAACCGCATCCACAGCGAGCGGGCATTCCACGAGACGCTGGCGCTCGCACTGGGTGTCGAGCGCGGTTATGGGAACAATCTCGACGCCCTCTGGGATCTGCTGAGTGCCAGCGTCGAGCGCCCGCTGCAGCTGACCTGGAACGGCCATCAGGTTTCCAGAGAGGCGCTGGGGTCTCGCTTCCAGCAGATCGTCGACGTGCTTGAGCGGGTGCAGCGCCAGGATGAGGCCATGGCACTGGACGAACGCTTCAGCTATTGCCTGCGGTAGGTGCGGTGTGCAGCCGCTGCCAGCGCGGTGCTACCTGTTGCCTCCAGGGCAACACCGTCGCCTGGGCGACGGCTGACGAACCGTGCGCAGTTCATCGGCTGCCGGCGATGGCAACCCTGCGCTTCTCCAGCATCACCGACACGCACCACAGCAGCAGGCCGCCGACCGCAGTCGCCGCACCTACGTAACCGGTGGTGGCCGGGCTGAAGCCGGCGCTGATCGCCATGCCGCCCAGCCACGGGCCGAGCGCATTGGCGGTATTGAACGCCGCATGGTTGGAGGCGGCGGCCAGGGTCTGCGCCTCGCCGGCCACGTCCATCAGGCGCGTCTGCAGTACCGCAGCCAGGGCGCCCATCGTACCCACGGTAATGATCATCGGGCCGATGGTCCACACCGATTCGGCGGCCAGCGGGTACAGCAGCAGCATCACGATCGACCACACCAGCACCACTGCAGCGGCCTTGAAGTGGAACTTGTCGACCAGCCAGCCACCAGCGATGTTGCCGATGATCGCACCGATGCCGAACACGCCTACTGCCAGCGGCATCCACGACTCGGCCACGCCGGTCACCTGCACCAGGGTCGGTGCCAGGTAGGTGAACACGCAGAACATGCCGGCAAAGCCCACCGCGCCGATCGACAGCGCCAGCCAAACCTGGGTGGTGTTGAATGCGCGCAGCTCGCGCATCGGCGAGGTCCGCACCTCATCCGGATCGGGCAGCAGGAAGCGCGCGATCATCACCACCGTGGCGATGGCCAGCACGCTGACCAGGGCGAAGGCGGTGCGCCAGCTCAGCTGCTGGCCCAGCCAGGTGGTCAGCGGATTGCCGATCAGGATCGCCACCGACAGCCCCAACAGCACGCGCGACATTGCTTGGCCGCGCTGCCCGGCCGGGCTGATCGCTGCGGCCACCAGCATCGCCACGCCGAAGTAGGCACCATGCGGCAGGCCAGCGACGAAGCGCGCCACCAGCATCGTGCCGTAGTTCGGGGCCAATGCGCTGGCCAGATTGCCGACGGCATAGAACCCCATCAGTGCCAGCAGCAGCTTGCGGCGCGGGAAGCTGGCGCCAACGAACGCCAGGATTGGTGCGCCCACCACCACGCCGATGGCGTATGCGCTGATCAGGTGGCCGACCTGTGTTTCGCTGATCGACAGGCCGCGGCTGATCTCCAGCATCAGGCCCATGCTGGCGAATTCGCTGGTGCCGATGGCAAAGCCGCCCAATGACAGGGCGAGGATGATCAGGGTGCGCTGGCGCGGCGTCAGCCGAGCGGCCAGGGGGGAATTGGGGCTCATTCGGGGGCGCAAAGGGGCGGGGGAAGCGCCCCATTGTACTGCTGCACCGCAACAGGCATCAGCCGGGCTGGGGGTAAATCAGTGTTCGATGGGTGGTGCTGCCGGCGTGGCCGGCTGGCCAAGCGCCGCCAAGGCCCGTCGGTATTTATCACGCAGGCGCTCGGCGGTGGCGGCATCCAGCGATGCCAGCCGCGCTTCATCGGCATTGTCGGCGATGTCGGCCAGCTTGACCTTCAGTGCCAGCGGATTCGCCGAAATTCGTGCGTAGTACGTGTCGGCATCCGCCGCAGACGTCCGGCTCAGCAGCCGGACCGCGTCCTGCAACGGGGCGGGAAAGGCGTGCACCTGCCCAGCGAAGGCCGGGCAGTCCTCGACCACATCATGCAGCCAGGCCACCGCCTCGGCTTCATCATCGCCGCGCACGGCAGCGGCCACCCGGCCAACGTGGCCGATGTAGGGGTGTCCCGCCTTGTCGACCTGGCCGGCATGGGCCTCCAGCGCCAGCGTGCGTGCACGTGCTACCCAGTCCATTGCGATCTCCCCGGTGCAAGCGTGTATTGTCGTACGGACTGTCTGCATGCCGCCACCACGGCCGTGCAGGCATCATCGGACGCTGCAGGAATGGCATCTGGATTCCATCAGGGAGATGAGACATGCAGGAATACACCCATCAGCTGGAACTACGCGGCCGCTTCCGTCTGGTAGCGGTGACCCACGAGCCGGTGTACGCTCCCGGCGATGTGGTCGGCCATGCGGTCATCGTCGACGGTGGGGAGCGTCTGACCGACCTGATGTCGTTGGCCGATGCGCGCCGGTACCTTGAGGAACTGGTGCGGGAAGAGGGCGTGGAGCCCGGGCTGGAGAATGAAGTCAACCTGCGGAGGAAGGCGTCGCAGCGACGCCGCCGCTAAGCCGTCGCGCCCTCGGGCGCATCATGGAGGATTCGGGTGTTGTCCAGTAAGAAGTATCTGCTCATCGCCATCATCACGCTGGCGACCCTGCTGCTTGGGTTCGTGCTTTCCGGTTACCTGACGCTGCTGCTGCTTGGTCTGGATACCAAGCTGCTCACCTGGAATACCTATTACCAGTATTTCCACGCCCTCGGCCAGCCGCAGGTTGCCCCGTTCGTGGGCAAGATCAAATGGGCCGGCTACCTCGGCTTCGGCTTGCCGCTGCTGGTGCTGGCCATCGTCGGCCTGGTCGTGCTGCTGAAGAAGGACAAGCGCTCGCTGCACGGCGACGCGCGCTTTGCCACCGGCGCCGATCTCGCCAAGCACGGCATGTTCAAGAAGAGCGGCCAGAGCATCGTGGTCGGCAGCCATGGCGGCAAGCTGGTGCGGCTGGACGGCCAGCAATTCGTGATCCTGGCGGCCCCGACCCGTTCGGGCAAGGGCGTCGGCGTGGTCATCCCGAACCTGCTGGAGTACGGCGAATCGCTGGTGGTGCTGGACATCAAGCAGGAAAACTTCGACCTGACCAGTGGTTGGCGCGCCAGCCAGGGGCAGGAGATCTACCTGTTCAACCCCTTCGCCGAAGATCGCCGCACCCATCGCTGGAACCCGCTCAGCTATGTCTCCGACGACCCGGCGTTCCGTGTCTCGGACCTGATGAGCATCGGTGCGATGCTGTATCCGGATGGCTCGGAAGACCAGAAGTTCTGGATCAGCCAGGCGCGCAATGCCTTCATCGCCTTCACCCTGTACCTGTTCGAGAACTGGGATGACGAGCGCAGCAGCGGCTTCCCGGGCGGGCAGGGCACGCCGACCCTGGGTGCGGTCTACCGCCTGTCCTCCGGCGATGGCAGCGACCTGAAGAAGTTCCTCAAGGGCCTGTCCGAGCGCCCATTCCTCAGCAGCAACGCGCGCTCGGCATTCGCCAACATGCTGTCCCAGGCCGACGAGACCTTCGCCTCGATCCTGGGTACCTTCAAGGAACCGCTGAACCCCTGGATCAACCCGGTCCTGGACAAGGCCACCAGCACCAACGACTTCCTGCTCACCGACGTGCGCAAGAAGAAGATGACCATCTACATCGGCATCCAGCCCAACAAGCTGGCCGAAAGCCGATTGATCATCAACCTGTTCTTCAGCCAGCTGATCAACCTCAACACCAAGGAACTGCCCAAGTCCAATCCGGACCTGAAGTACCAGTGCCTGCTGTTGATGGACGAATTCACCTCGATCGGCAAGGTCGAAATCATCGCCTCGGCGGTGTCCTACATGGCCGGTTACAACGTGCGCCTGCTGCCGATCATCCAGAGCATGTCGCAGCTCGATGCCACCTATGGCCGCGAGGTCTCGCGCACGATCATCACCAACCATGCGCTGCAGATCCTGTACGCCCCGCGCGAACAGCAGGATGCCAACGACTACTCGGACATGCTGGGCTACACCACCATCCGCAAGAAGAACGTCACCCACGCGCGTGAAAAGACCCATAGCTTCACCGAGGAGCGTCGCGCGCTGATGCTGCCGCAGGAGCTCAAGGCCATGGGGCCGGACAAGGAAGTCTTCCTGTACGAAGGCATCCCACATCCGGTCAAGTGCGACAAGATTCGCTATTACAAGGACCGCTATTTCACGTCACGTCTACTGCCAAAGGTTGACGTGCCGATGCTTGATGTCTAAGTTGAAGCCTTGAAAGTGTGACGGATGCACGCGTTCATTGATGTGAATTAGTGAGACGCGTCAAAGAAACGCCATACGTTGGTCAAAATTCAGATTTGTCTGACATCGAAT
>NZ_JBFRFE010000217.1:0-6118 GCF_052114665.1 Stenotrophomonas sp. 2YAF22
TCGATGAAGGGCGTGACGTTGATCTCGTGGGCTTCTTCCGGCGTGTCGTCGCGGTCGGACGCGGTCCTGATCGCCATCGTCGCCCCTCAGTGCACCGCGCGCAGCGGCGCGGCTGCTGCACGTGGAGCGGCGCGGTCGAGATCACGCGAGACCAGTTGCTGCACCGCCGCCGACAGATCGCCGAGCAGGCCGCGCAGGCCGGCCAGTACGCGGCTGAAGTGGTTGTAGACCAGTACTGCGGGAATCGCCGCCACCAGGCCGAGCGCGGTCGCCAGCAGGGCCTCGGCGATGCCCGGCGCAACCACCGCCAGGTTGGTGGTGTTGCTGTGTGCGATGCCGATGAAGCTGTTCATGATGCCCCACACCGTGCCGAACAGGCCGACGAACGGGGCCACCGCGCCGATGCTGGCCAGGACACCAATGCCACGCCGCTGCACGCGCGCGGTTTCCAGTTCGATCCGGTCCAGGCGTGAGGCAACACGCTCCTTGATGCCCTCGCGGCCATCCAGATCCTGCGACAGGTGCAGTTCGGTCCGCGCGGCATCCAGCATCACCCGCGCGGTACCCTGCTGCACGCAGGCATCGGCGTGTTCGTTAGGCAGGCTCGCCGCCTGCAGCAACAGCGCGCGCGCCGCTCGCAGCTGCCGCGCTTGCCGGCCCAGCTCCCAGCCCTTGGCCAGCAGCACGGTCCAGGTGGCCAGCGACGCCAAGGCGAGCGCGATCATCACCGCTTTCACCACCACATCGGCAGCCAGGTACATGCCCCACGGGGTCAGTGCGGGGGCGGCCACAGGAGCCAGGTCAGCAGGCAGCATCATCTCGGGTTCCATCAGAATCAGGGGACACGGCACGGCGGCGAGCCGTGCGCGGATCATGAGCGTCGTCCACTTCCACCAGCGGCGTGGGTTCCATACGTGGTGCTGGTCGACTGAGCACATAGCCGGCGCTGACCGCGAAGCACAGGCCCACGCCCAGCAGCAGACGCCATGAGGGATGGGCGCCCCAGCAGAACATCGCGAACCCCACCGCCATGCCGGCGCTGGCGAACGCCTTGCCCTTGCGCGACACCGCGCCCTGCTCACGCCACAACCGCAACGAGGGGCCATAGCGCGGATGCGCCAGCAGGCGCTGCTCGAACTTCGGCGAGCTGCGCGCAAAGCAGCCCACCGCCAGGATCAGGAAGATGGTGGTCGGCATCACTGGCAACAGCGCGCCGATCACGCCGAGGCCGACCATCACCCAGCCCAGCGCAAACCAGAGCCAGCGCATCAACCCTGCGCCTGCACGCGGTCGGCGTTCATCAGGAGAATTCCACTTCGACGTGGCCGTGCACGCTGCGGAACGCGGCATCGGCCGCATCGATCACCTGCTGCTCCTGCTCGGCACTCAGCGGTACCGCGTCCAGCGCAGCAGTGAACTCACGCCAGTGGCGCGCGGCACCGTCTGGATGCGCCGCCAGGTGACGGGCGCCGAAGTCGCGGTCCAGGCCGAGCTTGGCAGCCATTTTGTACAGCACGGTGCCGCCCAGGTTGGAGCCTTCGGCCACGTACAGCCAGCCCAGCGCTGCCGGCAGCGCCAGATGCAACGGCAGTGCGGGGATGTCGGCATCCGGCAGGGTCTGTTCCAGATCCTGCAGGTCACGCGCGACCTGTGTCAGGCGGCGGCGTTCATCGAGATCAGGCAGCAGTGCGTCCAGCGCGGGGTTGGCATACAGCGCATCGATGCTGCGGTGAAAGCGGTACTGCACGCGCAGGAAGCGGGCAAAGTTGCTGCGGTCGGCGAAGATGTCGCCGGCCATGATGCGCTTGTCCAGCGCGCCGTGGCTGTCGCGGGTGGCGGCCTTGAGCCGCAGGCTGCGGCTGTCTTCGGGAGCGATGTGTGCGTTCATGGGGGAATGCCAGGAGGGTCGTCTTGCTGTAGACGTTCACCGCGGGGCTTTCCCCAAGCTCGTGTGCACCGATAATGGGCCATCCCCTTCTTCCACCCGGAACCGACGATGATCACCACCGAACCGCGCATGACCAACCTGTTCCTGCAGCTGGGCCTGGATGCCAGCGCCGAGGGGATCGCCCGCTTCATCCGCGAGCACCAGCTGGCCACCGATGTGGAAGTGGCCAAGGCACCCTACTGGAACGATGCCCAGCGCCAGTTCCTGTCCGAATCGCTGCAGGCCGACGCGGCGTGGAGCACCGTGGTGGACGAACTGAACGAGGCGCTGCACGAAGAGGCGGTGAAGGCAGCGACCGGGCTGTAAGCAGACGCCGGGCATGGACCGGCACTACCGCTTCATTACCCGATGGGGTCAGAGCCCTTTCCGCAGGAAAGGGATCCGACCCCGTCGATCACAGGAAAGGGCTCTGACCCCGTCGATCAGTACTTCCAGGTCAACGCCAATCGCGCGGTCCGGCCCGGCGCCGGCATCACGCCCAGGGCAAGTGGATCGAGGTAGTAGCGGTCGGTCAGGTTGTCCACGCCCGCCTCCACCGACAACTGGGCGTTGAAGCTCCAACTCGCGAACAGATCCACCAGCGTGGTCGGTCGGTACAACTGCTGGATCGCCGACAGGCCTACGTTCCAGTCCTTGTCCAGCTTGCTGATCGGACCAGCGTTGTGAACCACGCGGGTACCGAAGGTCAGCCGCTCGTCGAACAGGCGCGACCCCAGGGTCAGGTTGACCATGTAGCGCGGCGGGTTCTGCGTGTTGGTGTAAGAACCCTCGAAGCCACCATCCACGCAGTTGGGCGTGTTGACCAGCTCGTCATTCTTCCGCTGTCCGCCGTAGGCGCGACGCTCTGCGGCGATGTCCGGCGCGCAGGTCTTGGCCTTGAAGTAGTAGTGCGCGGACAGGTCGGCAAACACCTTGCCGCTGTCATAGCTGGACTGGAACTCCATGCCCGAGACCTTGAACTGGTCGACGTTGCGGATCAGGCCGGCCGACAACGTGCGGTAGTCACGGGTGATCAGGTCGTCGATGCGGGTATCGAAATAGGCCAGCTTCAGCGCCAGGCGGTCACCGTTGGTGAACAGGTCGTAGCGGATGGTACTGGCACCGATCTCCCAGCTGCGCGCACGTTCCGGCTTCAGTTCGCCCACCGGCTTGGCGGCGGTGAACAGGCCCAGCGTGGTCTCGAACAGGCTCGGCAGCTTGGTGCCTTCGGCGTACTTCACGTAGACCATGGTGTCTTCGCTGAAGCGATAGGCCACGCTGGCGGTCGGCGAGAACGCGGTGTCGCGACGGCGGATCGGCTGCGACCAGGTCCAGCTGACCGGCACTTCCAGATCCTGCGCCTTGCCGGCGTCGTAGAAGTTCCAACCACCGATGTCGCCGACCGTGCCCTTCTTGTACGGAGAGGCCAGCAGCGATTCCTGGGTGAAATTGCCGTTCGCATCCGGATACCAGTTCAGCAGCGCGATGCGCTTTGCGCGCCACGACGGCAGCTTGGGGTTGCCGTTGAGCAGCTCGGTGTAGCGGTACTGGCCCTGCACCTCGTAGGCGTCAGGCGTGGCCAGGCGGTTGCGGTCGTGCACATCCACCCGGTTCCAGCGGCCACCGGCCAACAGCTCCCAGTGTTCGTCGGGCTGCCACTTCAACGACGCCACGGCACTGTATTCCTTGCGCTCGGCATTGCGCAGGAAGCGGTTGTTGACCAGGTCGTCGTGCATGATCGGGCCGGAGCTGCCCGGGGCGATGTCTTCGTCACTGTAGGACAGGCCGTAGTCGAGGGTGAACGCACCGGCGCGGGTGTCGAACGTCGAGGTATTGCTGGCGTCCAGGTTGAAGCGCTTCTGCCGCAGCGGGTTGCGGTAGGCATCCTTGTAGCCGGGGTCGCCGCTGAAGCTGGGTGCGTCGTACCACTCGGTGCGGCGGTCGAAGTACCACGGCGTGATGCCGGTCAGGCTGTTGTACATCACGCTGTCAGTGTCGGTGTACGAAGCGTTGACGCGCAGGTCGACCAGGTCGCTGTCCGGGTTGAAGCGGTAGCGCAGGCTGTAGCTGTCCATGTCGACGTGGCCTGGATCCCATTGCGGGATGCGGTCACGTTCGACGCGGATGATCTGCGAGGCCATGATCTCGCCGGCGGTGCCTTCGTAGCGGCGATAGCCGGCTTCCAGCGTCTGCGCGTCATCAATGCGCCAAGTGCCCTTGAGCAGCGCTGACTTCGAGCGCGAAGAAGTATTGAACACCTCGGTACGTGGCGGATTCAGTGGCGCCAGCGTCCGCCGGGTCTGCGGGAAGTCGTCGTAGCCATGCTTGCCGGAGAAGTAGTTGCCGTTGTCGCGATACGCATAGGCCGCGACCAGATCGAAGCGGTCCCAGTGACCTCCCGCAGCCACGTTGAAGAACTGGCTGCCGGTGGCGCTGCGATCGGTACGCGGCGCGGCACTGTAGGCCGGCAGGTTGTTGGCACTGGCGTTGGCCAGGCCGCCCCGTACGCGCACGCCGAAGTCGCGGCCCTCGCGCAGAACGTCGCCGATCTTCAGCGTCTCCATTTCGACCACGCCACCGATGCCACCGGAGGCATTGGCCTGCAGGCTCGGGCCCTTGGTGATGGTCAGGTTGGAGATCAGATCCGGGTCGAGATAGGTGCGCTGCGACTGGCCGGCATAGCCCCGATAGGTGTCCATGCTGGACTGGCCACCGTCGATGATCACCGGTACGCGGCCCTGGCCCTGGATGCCGCGGATGTTGACGTCGAAGCCGTTGCCCACGCGTGGGTCTCCCGCAGTGACGCCGGCCACACCTTTGACGATATCGCCGTTGGAGGTACCGCGGAAGCGCTCCAGGTGCGCGCGGTTGAGCGTGGTGGTGGAGCCGACACTGCGATAGCTGTCGAGCAGGCGCGCTTCGTCGCTGGTGGCGCCACTGTCAACACGGTCGCCGGCCACACTGAGCGTGTCGGTGACGATCACACCGCTGCCGGCCTGCACCGGCGTTGCCGCTTCCAGGGTGACCGCATCGGCGCTGACCCTGCGCATTGCCAGGCCCGTGCCCTGCAGCAGGTGCTGCAGCGCCTCGCTGGCCGACAGGCTGCCACTGACCGCGCGCGAGGTTGCACCCTGCGCCAGCGATGCGGGGTACACCACCTGCACGCCGGACTGGCGCATGTAGCTGCGCAACGCTTCGTCCAGGGGCTGCGCCGGAATGTCGAAGCGCTGAACGGCAGCGTGGTCGCCGCTGACGCTCTGCGCCAGTACGGAGGGTGCGGCACTGGCCAGGCCGGCAGCCAGCAATGCGATGCACAGGCGGGACGGGCGCAGCATGCGGCCCGGGCGGTGGGAGTCGAACATGGGGGAACCTGTCAGGTAATCGGTGCCGCGAACGCGGCGTCATCCGCAACACAGGCGGACACGGCGACGTACGTGGCGGCGGCGAGTACGTTCGCGGGGTAAGACGGATGGGCGCGCGACAACCCCAAGAGGGATTTGCGGTCGCGGTGGCTGCCGACCGTTGGTCGGCCGGTTGCAGCGGTGGGTGCCGACCGTTGGTCGGCACACTGGGATGATTCGCGCTGATCATCCACGCATGGCGTGGATCTACTGCACGATGGCGGCGTGGATCTACTGCACGATGGCGACGCCGAACGGAAGACGGGTAACCTGCAACCCTGCTGTTGCGGCCAGCGCGTCCAGCGCCTGTTCCGGGCGATCGATGCGCAGCGCCGCGCTCACCGCCGGCAGCCGCGACAGATCGCCACGCACGAAGGTCGGACCGGCGCGATATCGCCCCACCCAGTGCACGGCATCGGCGACGCTGGCCTGGTCCAGCAGCAGTTCGCCCTGCCGCCATGCACCCACGCTGTCGGCCGGCACGTCCTCCAGACGCATCACACCGCTGTGCTCGCCATAGGCCGCACGCTGGCCCACCTGCAGGTACGTCCAGCCGCCGTCAGCCGGGCTGGCCACGCGTACCCTGCCCTGCCCGACCTGCGTTTCCACCCGGTCATCGCCGCGCGCGACGGTGAACGCGGTCGAGATGTCCTCGATCACGCCATTGCCCGCGTGCACGCTGAAGCGTCGCTGCGCATCCGGACTGACCTCGAACCAGGCACGCCCGCGCAGCAGCTCGATCTGGCGTGCCTCCGCATCGAAGCGCACGGCGATTGCACTGTCCGCATCC
>NZ_JBFRFE010000218.1:0-6094 GCF_052114665.1 Stenotrophomonas sp. 2YAF22
CACACCCATGGCGAACACGCCGGGCACGGCCCGGCGCTACCATCGGAGCCTGATCCGATGGAGACCGCGCATGCGCACGATGGCCTACCTTGTTCCTGTCCTGTTGCTGGCAGCGTGCTCGCAGCCGGCACCGCCGCCCGAACCTGCCGCCGATGCGCCTCCGCCGATGACGGGCGCGACGCCGGCCGAAGCGGCCGCCAGCACCACGCCCGATGCGGTCGCCGCGCCACAGGCTGCGGCGGAGCACGCCAAGGATGCGGCTGCGACGCCGGCCGATGCTGCCAACCCCGCAGCACCTGCGGCGGCAGACGACGCCCGCGCGCGCATCGAGACGCTACTCGGCGATGCGGCGCAGTATGAAAAAGTATTCACTGCCTTCAAGACCGCAGTGGTCGGTGGCGATCGCGCGGCGGTGGTTGAAGAAGTGCGTTTCCCGTTGAACATCAGCGGTGGCAGGAAGATCACCGGGCCCGGTGAATTCCAGCGCAACTACGAAAAGATCATCACCCCGGCGGTGGTCAAGGCGGTGTCCGCGCAGGACTTCGGCACGGTGTTCGTCAACCAGCAGGGCGTGATGATCGGCGATGGCCAGGTCTGGCTGACCGGCCAGTGCCTGGACAAGGCCTGCACGCGCACCGAGGTGAAGGTCGGCACCATCCAGTAACGAAAACGGCCCCGTATGCAGGGCCGTTCCAGATCGGTAGTGCCGGCCGCGGGCCGGCAGCCAGGGCTCCTGCAGGTGCCGGCCAGCAGCCGGCACCACCCGGCCGTCAGGCCTTCGGCGTGAGCTTCAGCAGCCGTGCCTTGCTGCCGTCTTCCAGCAGCCACAGCGCGCCGTCCGGGCCCTGTTCCACTTCGCGGATGCGCTCGCCCATGTTGAAGCGTTCGGCCTCGCGCGCGCTGTCGCCGTCGAAGGCAACCCGCACCAGCGAGGTGGACGACAGGCCACCGATGAAGGCGCTGCCCTTCCACTGCGGGAACAGGCTGCCGCTGTAGAACATCAGGCCGGCCGGGGAAATCACCGGGTTCCAGGTCACCTTCGGTGCGGCGAACTCCGGGCGGGTGTCATGGTCGGGAATCGGACGGCCGTCGTAGTGGTCGCCGTTGGACACGATCGGGTAGCCGTAGTTGGCACCGCGCACGATCAGGTTCAGCTCATCGCCGCCGGCCGGGCCCATCTCCTGCGCCCACAGCTTGCCATTGGCATCGAAGGCGATGCCCAGCACGTTGCGGTGGCCGAGCGACCACACCTGCGCGGCCACGCCGCCCTGCGAGGCGAACGGATTGTCGGCCGGCAGGCTGCCATCGTCGTTGAGGCGGATGATCTTGCCCAGGTTGCCGCTCATGTCCTGCGCAGGATCGAACTTCTGCCGTTCGCTCGAACTGATCCACAGCTTGCCGTCCGGGCCGAAGGCCAGGCGGTGGCCGTAGTGGCCTTCGCCGCTGACCTTCGGCGTCTGCCGCCAGATCACCTTCAGGTCCTTCAGCTGGCCGCCACCGCTGGCATCGAGGGCAAGCGTGGCACGGGCCACGGCCGCGCCGCGCGTGTCCAGCGTGCCTTCCTCGGCGTAGCTGACGTACACCACGCGGTTGCGGGCGAAATCCGGATGCAGGATGACGTCACCGAACCCACCCTGGCCGCCGTAGGCGACCTTCGGCACACCGGTGATTTCATGTTTCTGGCCGCTGGCCAAGTCCAGGTGCTGCAGCTTGCCGCGCTTTTCGGTGACCAGCAGGCTGCCATCGGGCAGGAAGGTCATCGCCCACGGCTGGTCGAACCGGCTGACCTCGGTGGCGGTGAAGGGGCGTTGGTCTGCGCTGGCCGCGGCGGTCGCCGGGGCCTTCTGGCCAGACGCATCAGGGCCGGCCGCGTTGCAGGCGGTGGTGGCGAGGATCGGTAGCAGGCCGAGGGCGAGCAGCAGGGGCGTGCGGGTCATGGGTATCTCCAGCGGAAGGGGATGCGGATGGCCAGGCTCTCCCTTGTATACCACCGGGGCGGTGACGGTCGTGGCCCGAAGGTCCTGCTCCCCCTGTGCGGCATGGCGCGGATCGTCTAGGGTGTTGTCGCCCGGGCAAAGCATTGCCCGCCTGTCTGCCAAGGACCTGCAATGAACGCACCCCTCATCCATCGACCCTCGCCCGCCTTCATCGCCGCCTCGTGGGTGGCCCTGCTGCTGGGCGCGGTGGCTTACCTGGTCGGCCTGTTCAATGCCGAGATGCCGCTGAACGAGAAGGGCTATTACCTGACCCTGCTGCTGTTCGGCCTGTTTGCGGCGGTATCGCTGCAGAAGAGCGTGCGCGACCGCGTCGAGGCCATTCCGGTGAGCGGCCTGTACTACGCGCTGTGCTGGTTCGCACTGCTGTCGGCGCTGTTGCTGCTGCTGGTCGGCCTGTGGAACGCCACCCTGGTGCTGAGCGAAAAGGGCTTCTACGGCATGGCGTTCGCGCTGTCGCTGTTTGGCGCGGTGGCGGTGCAGAAGAACACCCGCGACCTGATTGCCGCCAACGCGGCCGAGCCCAAGCGCGCTTCGTCGATTCCGCCGCTGCCGGAACAGGAATGACCGGCTGAGGTAGCGCCGAACGCCTGCCCGGCCCAGGCCTGCACAGCAGAAGGCGCCGAGCACGGGCTCGGCGCTACTGTGGCTGCATCAGTCAACAGCTGGATGGGTCAACCGTGGCGCGTCAGCCGCGGATCGGCTACATGGGCTTCATCCCAACCGCGGCGGACAGCGGCGCGGGCCTGATCCCATTCCAGGCGGCTCTTGCCCCGCTCCGTCGCCCAGCGGGACTGCAACTCCGCTTCGACCTGTTCGTAGGCGCGGATCACCTGATCGGCGCGGGTTTCGTTGAAGCGTGCTGCGTGGCCGATCTGATAGGCCGGCTCGTAGTCATCGAACAGCAGGCTGGCGTCGTAATACGGTTCGGCGCTGTAGCGGTCGCGCCAGTAGTCGGAAATGGCCTCGCGCGGGGTGCTGTCTTCCGGCACGCGACCGGGAATCTGGTAATCGGGGCTCATGGACAGAAGGCTCCGTAGTGGACGAAGCCTGATCGTGCCCATCGGCCGGTTAACGCGCCGGACCGGCAGCGTGATCGGCAGGTCAATCAGCAGCGGCATCCTTGCGCGGCAGCTTGTAGATCACCGCGCCAACTGCGAAGGCGACCAGTGCCGCGGCGATGTTCTGCCAGCTGGCACTGGCAAACAGGGCCACGCACAGCAGCAGGGCCAGCACCGGAATCAACGGGCCGCCGGGCAGCTTCAGCGCGCCGGGACGGTCGGCATAGCGCTTGGCCAGTACCAGCACTGCGGCGGCCGTGCCGATGTAGGCGAACAGGCGTGTGGTCATCGACAGCAGTGCCAGCTGCACGAACGACCCGGACAGCGCCAGGCCGAGGGCGATCAGGCCCTGACAGAAAATCGCCGCGGCCGGGGTACGGAAGCGCGGGTGCACCTGCGCCAGCACCTTCGGGCCGTAGCCATCGCGGGCCAGGGCGAACAGGAAGCGCGGGCCCATCATCATCGTGTTGCTGTTGGTGCCGAGGATGGAGATGGTCGCGCCCACGGTGAGGATCAGCGCCAGCGCCTCGCCGCCGAAGCTGGAGGCCGCATCGGCCAGTGGCGTGGCCGAGTTGGCCAAGCCGGGCAGCGTGCCCTGCGCCACGATCTGCACCGCCGCATAGATCACGGTGACGGTGACGATCATGGTGATCAGCGCGAACGGGATGTCGCGGCGTGGGTTGCGGTATTCACCGGCTGCGGCCGGAATGTTCTCGAACCCGGCATAGGCATACAGCAACAGCAGCGCCGCCTCGCCCATGCGCTGCAGGTCGTGCGGGTCCGGGCGCTGGCCGGAGAAGGCCAGCTGCGGGTCGATGTAGAAGGCGCCGATGGCCACGAACAACAGCAGTGGCAGCATCTTGCCGATCACCAGCACGATGCCGGTGCGGGCGGCCGAACGCACGCCGATGATGTTCACCCCGGTGAGGAAACCGAGCGAGACAACGATGATTGCGATTCGGCCCATGCCTGCGCCTGCCCACGGCCAGAACCGCGCCACAGCGTCGGCCAGCGCATTGCTGAGCGCTGCGGCCGAGCTGATGCGGGTCAGCCAGATCATCCAGCCGATCTCGAAACCGGCGAAGCGGCCGAAGGCTTCGCGCGCGTACAGGTAGCTGCCACCGGGTTCATCGAAATAGCTGGCCGCCTGCGCGTAGCACAGCACCAGCAGGGCGACGACGATGCCGGCGGCGACCACGCCCCACAGGCTGAAGGGGCCGAGCAGGGCGACCGTGGCGGCCGGCAGCAGGTAGATGCCGCTGCCGACCACATCGTTGATCGACAGGCCGACGATCTGCCAGCGGCTGACCGCGCGTTGCAGTTGGGGTTCGTCGGCGGCGCTCAACGTACGGCTCCTTCAAGCGCGGGCAGTTTCCACTGTGCTTGCAGGCGCCGGTATTCGGCCCTTGGCAACAGGACGAAGCGTGGCGTGTCCTGCGGGCGCAGCCAGTCCAGCAACGCCTGCATGCGCACCTCTGGCATCGCAGTGCAGCCAGCGGTGGCCTCGCCGGGCTGGCGCCACAGATGGGCGAAGATGCAGCTGCCCTTGCCGGGTTGGTTGTCCGGGTTGTGCGCGATCACGAAGCCTTCCCGGTAACGCACGTCGCCCTTGTTGTGCAGGTCCAGCCGCATCGGTTCGGTGGAACCGGCTATGGCGGCGCTGCCCACCTTCTTCGCATCGACGATGCGGTTGTAGAACGGCGATGCTGGCACGTCCATGCAGTAGCTGCTCTCGAGCATCGGCTGATAGGTCATTGCCGTGCCGGGCCGGGTGACGGCATAGCCGAACGCGCTGCCCAGCGCGAACACACCGGCCGGACTGCGGCCGTCGCCTTCCTGTTTCTGCGGACCGTCGTTCTGGGCAGGATGCAGGCCCAGGCCCCAGGCACTGCCGGTGCGACCCAGCGCCACCGGGAAGGCCTGGCCGTGCCTGCGCCAGTGCTTGCCGTCGCGCACGAAGGCCTGCAGCTGGCCCTGCGTGCTGTCCCAGGTCTCGCTGGTGACCACGATCAGTTGGCGAGCGTTGTCCAGCGGGGCAGCGTGGAGAGCAGCTGCGGCAACGAGCAGCAGCGCGGCAGATGCAAGGCGGGCCAGCAGCAGGTTCATCGGGCGCTCCGGTCAGGAATCCAGCAGGTGGTCGATCCGTTCCAGGTTCACCGCCAGCTGCTGCTGGCGATCTGGATTGGCGTGGCAGAGCAGCACGAACAGGAAATCGAGCAGGGCATGCATGGCGCTACGGTACAGCAGCTGCGCCACCTGCGGCGCGCGGTCGTGCGCGCACACCACCAGTGCCGCATCGGCATGCGCACGCAGCGGGTTGGCGGTGTGGCGGGTGATCGACACCACCTTGCCGCCCATGTCCTGGAACTGGCGCGACAGCTGCGAAAGCTGTGGCAACTTGCCGAACTCGGAGAACATCAGCAGCACATCGCCCGGGCGCGCGGCGGACAGGTTGGCCAGCATCAGGATCGGATCGGTATGCGGCACCACCAGCAGGCCGAGCAGCGACAGCCGCATGGCGAACTCGCGCGCGTACAGGCCGTCGTCACCGAGGCCGTACACAAACAGCTTGGGCGCGCCGTCGAGCAGCTGCACGATGCGCTCGATCTCCTCACGCGGGTTGGCCTGGCGGGTTTCTTCCTCGGCCTGGGCCTTGCTGCGGCGCAGGGCGTCGCCCAGGCGCAGGTAGTCATCGCTGATGTCCGGTTCGGCGGGCGCCTGCTGTGGGTCGGCACCGGCGCGGGCGACGTCCTCGCCGATGGAATATTTCAGGTCCGGGTAGCCCTTGAAGCCGAGCTTCTGGCTGAACTTGACCACGCTGGACTGGCTGATGCCCAGCGCGCTGGCCAGCTGCTGCGAGGAGTAGTCGCGCAGCAGGTGCGCGTTGTCGAGGATGAAGTCGGCGATGCGGCGTTCGATGGCCGACATCTGCCCGCGCTCGGTGCGGATTTTCAGCAGGGGCGGCATGCGGGGCGTCCGATGGTCGTGCGCTGGAGCATAGCGGCGCAGGGCGTCGCCCAGGCGCAGGTAGTCATCGCT
>NZ_JBFRFE010000219.1:0-6094 GCF_052114665.1 Stenotrophomonas sp. 2YAF22
CATGGATGGCGCGACCGAGGCTACAGGGACGTACTTGCGCCGTCCCCTGCCACCGGACCCACCCCGCCATCCCACGGAATGCCAGCCTTTGCCGTTGCTCCGGCTGTTGCTGTTGCTTCGGCGGGTGCAGGGCTGCAAGCCCTGCCTGCAACCCTCACCCCGCCGGGGTGCCCGCACCATGCAGATAATCCAGGCTTACCTGCAGCAGCGCGCGGAATCCAACATCCAGCGCCTTCTCATCCAGCAGGAACTTCGGCGAATGGTTGGCCGGCGCCGTCGCCGGGTCGATGCCCACGCTGGTGGAACCGACGAAGAAGAACATGCCCGGCACTTCCTTGGCGTACAGCGAGAAATCCTCCGCGCCCATCTGCAGCGGCGGCTCGTACACGTTGTCCTTGCCCACCACCGCCTGCAGGCTCGGCAGCATCTTCGCGGTCAGCGCCGGGTCGTTCACCGTGGCCGGGTTGCCTTCCGATTCGTAGATGTCGGTCACCGCCTTGGCCCCATGCGCGGCAGCGGTGTGGTCGGCCACGTTGCGCAGGTCGGCGAAGATCTGCTGCCGCATGCCTTCATCGAAGGTGCGGATGGTGCCGACCATCTCCACTTCATCGGGAATGATGTTGTAACGGATGCCGCCGTTGATCGCGCCGAAGGTCAGCACCGCCGGCTGCTTGGACAGGTTGGCCCGGCGGCTGACGATGGTCTGTGCGGTGCCGATCAGGTCGGCAGTGGCAACAATCGGGTCGACGCCGTTCCATGGGGCCGAGCCATGGGTCTGGCGGCCGATCACCTTGATGCCGAAACGATCGGACGCGGCCATCAGCGGGCCACCGCGCACCGCGATCTGCCCTGCCTGCACGCTGGAGAACACATGCAGGCCGAACACCGCCTCGGGCTTGAAGTCGGCAAACAGGCCTTCCTTCAGCATCAGCGCCGCACCGCCCTCTTCCGGCGGCGGCGCACCTTCTTCGGACGGCTGGAAGATCAGCATCACCTGGCCCGGCAGGTCCTTCTTCATCGCCACCAGCGCTTCGGCCACGCCCAGCAGGGTGGCGGTGTGCGCGTCATGGCCACAGGCATGCATCACGCCTACGGTCTGACCGCGGTACTGCGCGGTGGCCTTGGAGGCGAACGGCAGCCCGGTCTGCTCGGTCACCGGCAGTGCGTCCATGTCCGCGCGCAGGGCGATCTTCGGCCCCGGCTTGCCGCCTTCGATGATCGCCACCACGCCGTGGTGGGCAATGCCGGTCTTCGGCTTCAGGCCCATCGCACGCAGCCGCTTGGCGACCTCGGCGGAGGTGCGCTCCTCGCGGTTGGAGAGTTCCGGGTGCTGATGGAAATCGCGGCGCCATTCAACCACCTTGGCCTGCAGGCGCTGCGCGGCGGCGGTCACTTCCGGGCGCTGCGCGTCCTCGGCGTGGGCAAGGGCCGGCAGGGCCAGCAGCAGGGCGGACAGCAGCAACGAACGGCGCATCTCGATCTCCACGGAAGGGGTCTGCACCTGAATGTAGGGCAACCTTGCCGTTACGGGAACCTCCAGCGTCGTCCATCTGTCTGAGCGCCCGTCCCATCCGTCATGCAGGAAACCCGGTGGGCCACAGGTATGCTTTGCGCATTGCCACCCGGGGTTGCACCCCGTCCAGCCCTCTTGGAGTCTTGAATGTCACGTGTTTGGAAGATCGTGCTGCTGGTCGTGGCGGTACTGGTGCTGGCCGTGGTCGGCCTGCGCGTACTCGGTGGCGGCAAGGACAAGGCAGCCGGGCAGGAAGCAGGCGCTCGCGAGGGCGGTGAAGATCCCGATGCCGGCCCGGTGCCGGTAACCGTGGTCGATGCCGTTCGCCAGGACGTGCCGGTGTATGCCAGCGCACTGGGCACGGTGACCGCGATGAACACCGTGACCGTCAGCCCCCAGGTGGGCGGCCAGCTGATGAGCCTCAATTTCCGCGAAGGCCAGGAAGTGAAGAAGGGCGACGTGCTGGCGGTGATCGACCCGCGCACCGCCCAGGCCAGCTATGACCAGGCCGTCGCGTCCAAGCGCCAGAACGAAGCCCTGCTGGCCACCGCGCGCTCGAACTACCAGCGCTCGAACGCGCCGGAGTACCGCCAGTTCGTGGCCAAGACCGATCTGGATACACAACGAAACCAGGTGGCACAGTACGAAAGCGCAGTGGCGGCCAATGAAGCCAGCATGCGTTCGGCGCAGGTGCAGCTGCAGTACACCCGGGTCACCGCGCCGATCACCGGTATCGCCGGCATCCGCGCGGTCGACGCCGGCAACGTGGTCAACGCCGGTACCGCACTGGTCACCTTGACCCAGATCCATCCGATCCACGTGCTGTTCAACCTGCCCGAGCGCCAGCTCGGCGACGTGCGCCAGGCGCAGGCCGCCGGCAGCGTACCGGTGGCAGCGCTGGACCGCGCCGATTCCCACGTGCTCAGCGGCGACGGCAAGCTGGACGTGGTCGACAACCTGATCAGCGCCGACAGCGGCACCTTCAAGGCACGCGCGGTGTTCGACAACACCGACAACGGCCTGTGGCCGGGCCAGTTCGTCAATGTGCGCATGCAGCTGCGCACCATCGGCGGCGGCGTGGTGATCCCGACCCAGGCAGTACTTCGTGGCCCGGACGGCGAGTACGTCTACGTCGTGCAGGGCGACAACACGGTGAAGATGCAGACCGTGCGCAGTGGCGTGGAAGTGGGCGACAGCCAGGTGCAGATCGCCGAAGGCCTGAAGGGCGGCGAGCGCGTGGTCAGCGAAGGCCAGTTCCGCCTGAAGCCGGGCAGCAAGGTGACCGCGCTGAAGCCGGGTGAGACCCCGGCCGCACCGACCGAGGCCGAACTGAAGGCCGCCGAACAGAAGAGTGGCGGCGGCCGCCGCGGTGGTGGCCCGCGCTGAGCGCAGGCCCCTGTTCTTCCCCGCGCCGGCGATCCCGCCGGCGCTGCCATTGAAGTGCCAGCAAGGATCAGTCCGTGGGCTTTTCGACGATCTTCATCCGCCGCCCGATTGCCACCTCGCTGTTGATGGCGGGCTTGTTGCTGCTGGGCATCCTCGGTTACCGCAAGCTGCCGGTGTCGGCGCTGCCGGAAATCGATGCGCCCAGCCTGGTGGTGACCACGCAGTACCCCGGTGCCAACGCCACCACCATGGCCTCGCTGGTGACCACGCCGCTGGAGCGCCAGTTCGGGCAGATCTCCGGGCTGGAACTGATGACCTCCGATTCCTCGGCGGGGTTGTCCACGATCATCCTGCAGTTCTCGATGGACCGCGACATCGACATCGCCGCACAGGACGTGCAGGCAGCGATCCGCCAGGCCACCCTGCCCTCGTCGCTGCCGTACCAGCCGGTCTACAACCGGGTGAATCCGGCCGACGCGGCCATCGTCACCCTCAAGCTGACCTCCGATACGCGACCGCTGCGCGACGTCAACAACTACGCTGACTCGATACTCGCCCAGCGCCTGTCGCAGGTGCAGGGCGTGGGCCTGGTGTCGATCGCCGGCAACGTGCGTCCGGCCGTGCGCATCCAGGTCAATCCGGCGCAGCTGTCCAACATGGGCCTGACCCTGGAAGAGCTGCGCAGCGCGCTCACCCAGGCCAACGTCAATGCGCCGAAGGGCTCGCTGAACGGCAAGACCCAGTCCTACAGCATCGGCACCAACGACCAGCTGGCCAGCGCCGCCGAATACCGCGACACCATCATCAGCTACAAGAACGGCCGCCCGGTGCGGCTGTCCGACGTGGCCGACGTGATCGATGGCGTGGAGAACGACCAGCTGGCCGCATGGGCCGATGGCAAGCCGGCGGTGCTGCTGGAAGTGCGCCGCCAGCCGGGCGCCAACATCGTGCAGACCGTCGAGCGCATCCGCGCGCTGCTGCCGCAGCTGCAGGGCGTGCTGCCGGCCGACGTGCACCTGGAGGTGTTCTCCGACCGTACCGAAACCATCCGCGCTTCGGTGCATGAAGTGCAGTTCACCCTGATCCTGACCATCGGCCTGGTGGTAGCGGTGATCTTCGTATTCCTGCGCCGGTTCTGGGCCACGATCATTCCGTCGGTGGCGGTGCCGTTGTCGCTGGCCGGAACTTTCGCAGTGATGGCCTTTACCGGCATGTCGCTGGACAACCTCTCGCTGATGGCGCTGGTGGTGGCCACCGGCTTCGTGGTSGACGATGCGATCGTGATGATCGAGAACATCGTGCGCTACATCGAACAAGGCAAGAGCGGCAAGGAGGCGGCCGAGATCGGTGCGCGCCAGATCGGCTTCACCGTGCTGTCGCTGACGGTTTCACTGGTGGCGGTGTTCCTGCCGCTGCTGCTGATGCCCGGCGTCACCGGCCGCCTGTTCCACGAGTTCGCCTGGGTGCTGAGCATCGCGGTGGTGCTGTCGATGCTGATCTCGCTGACGCTCACCCCGATGATGTGCGCCTACCTGCTCAATCCCGATGCGCTGCCCGAGGGCGAAGACGCGCACGAACGTGCGGCCGCGGCCGGCAAGCAGAATCTGTGGACGCGCACCGTCGGCCTGTATGAGCGCAGCCTGGACTGGGTGCTGGAACACCAGCCGCTCACCCTGGCCGTGGCCGCGGCCGCGCTGGTACTGACCGTGCTGCTGTATGTGCTGATTCCCAAGGGCCTGCTGCCCGAACAGGACACCGGCCTGATCACCGCCGTGGTCCAGGCCGACCAGAACATCGCCTTCCCGCAGATGGAGCAACGCACCAAGCAGGTGGCCGAAGCGCTGCGCAGGGATCCGGACGTGACCGGCGTATCGGCCTTCATCGGTGCCGGCAGCATGAACCCCACGCTCAACCAGGGGCAGCTGTCGATCGTGCTGAAAGAGCGCAGCGAACGTGATGGACTGGATGAGATCCTGCCGCGCCTGCAGAAGTCCGTGGCCGGCATTCCCGGCGTGGCGCTGTACCTGAAGCCGGTACAGGACGTGACCCTGGACACCCGCGTGGCCGCCACCGAGTACCAGTACTCGCTGTCGGACGTGGACAGCGCGGAAGTCGCGCTGCAGGCCAACCGCCTGACCCAGGCGCTGCGCCAGCGCCCGGAACTGGCCGACGTCGACAACAACCTGTCCAACCAGGGCCGCGCGCTGGAACTGAACATCGACCGCGACAAGGCCAGCGTGCTGGGCGTGCCGATGCAGACCATCGACGACACCCTCTACGATGCGTTCGGCCAGCGCCAGATCTCGACCATCTTCACCGAGCTCAACCAGTACCGCGTGGTGCTGGAAGTGGCGCCGCAGTTCCGTACCAGCACTGCGCTGATGGAACAGCTGGCGGTCGCCTCCAACGGTGCCGGCGCCCTCACCGGCACCAACGCGACCAGCTTCGGCCAGGTCACCTCGTCCAACTCGTCGACCGCCACCGGTATCGGTGCGCAGAACACCGGCATCACCGTCGGTGCGGGCGGCATCATCCCGTTGTCGGCGCTGGCCGAGGCGAAGGTCTCCAGCGCGCCGCTGCTGGTCAGCCACCAGCAGCAGCTTCCTGCGGTGACGGTCTCCTTCAACGTTGCTGCGGGCTACTCGCTGTCCGATGCGGTCAAGGCCATCGAAGAGACCAAGGCCAGCCTGGACATGCCGGCGCACGTGCATGCGCAGTTCATCGGCAAGGCCGCCGAATTCACCGGCAGCCAGACCGACGTGGTGTGGCTGCTGCTGGCCTCGCTGGTGGTGATCTACATCGTGCTGGGCGTGCTGTACGAGAGCTACATCCACCCGATCACGATCATCTCGACCCTGCCACCGGCCGGCGTCGGTGCGCTGCTGGCACTGATGGTCTGTGGCCTGAGCCTGTCGGTGGACGGCATCGTCGGCATTGTGCTGCTGATCGGCATCGTCAAGAAGAACGGCATCATGATGGTCGACTTCGCCATCGAGGCGCGGCGCACCGGCGCCAACGCGCGCGAGGCCATCCGCCGCGCCTGCCTGCTGCGCTTCCGCCCGATCATGATGACCACCGCTGCAGCCATGCTTGGCGCGTTGCCGCTGGCGCTGGGCACCGGCATCGGCTCGGAACTGCGTCGGCCGCTGGGCATCGCCATCGTCGGCGGCCTGCTGCTGTCGCAGCTGGTAACCC
>NZ_JBFRFE010000220.1:0-6070 GCF_052114665.1 Stenotrophomonas sp. 2YAF22
ACGCTGGAAGGCCGCGCCTTCATCGTGCAGCAGCGCGGCATGCGCGCTGGCCACGTCGCGCGCGTCGATACCACGGTGCAGGCGGAACATCGCCATGCGGTCAGGCGGTTCGGGGAAGCAACGTGCCATCCGCAGCACGCGCACGGTGAATGTTGCACTGGCCGCTGCTTCGGCAGCCGCCTCAGCCTGCAGCTTGGTGCGGTGGTAGATCGTGCGCGGCAGCGGCTCGGTGTCCTCGTCGATCCAACGGCAGCCGCCGGACACCACGGCATGGCCGTACAACGCCGTGGTACTGGTCAGCACGAAGCGCTGCACGCCGGCTTCGCGCGCCAGCTGCAGCAGGTTCGCGGTGGCCTCCACGTTGATCTGCTGGAACACCGCGTCGGGTACCAGGCCCACGTGCGGGGCGTGCAGGGCCGCGGTGTGGATCACCGCGTCGACCCCCTGCACGGCGCGTTCCAGCGCCCGGCGATCGGTGACATCGGCAATGACGCGCGTGGTGGCGAACGGACTGCGATCCAGCCCCACCACCTCATTGGCAGCGGCCAGCGCACCGAAGATCGCCCGCCCTATCCGCCCGGAACTTCCGGTCAACAGAATCTTCATTGAATCCATTCACTCGACAGCGCCCGGGACCTACCGGGATGCCTTGATTCTAGGCAAGCCCGATGGCATCGGCGATAGGAATCGATGACATTCTGCATGCCACCCCCGTCAGGTCGGCGGCGCTTGACCGGGCAACAGGAACTCACGCCTCCGAGCGGGCCGACACCAGCCGCAGGAAGGCTTCGTTCTGGTAACGGCTCATGCGCAGCTGCTGGCCGTTCTCCAGGGTGAGTACGTGATGACCATTGAACCAGGGGTGGATCGTCCTGACCCGTGCGATGTTGACGATGGCCGAGCGATGCACCCGGGCGAAATGCCTGGGATCGAGCCGTTCAGCCAGGCTGTTCATCGTTTCGCGAAGCTCATGTACGCGATCAGCCAGATGCAGCTGCACCGTATTGCGATTGGCGCGGATCCAGAGGATGTCCTGCACCGCCAGCAGCAGCACTGCCTCGCCATCACGTACGGCGATACGCTGCAGATAATCCTCGCGCCTGCGCAGCACATCCAGCGCCTGCAGCAGGCGCGTGTTGTCGGCTGCATTGGCGGCCTGGGCCAGCCGGGATTTCGCGCGCAGCAAGGCGGCCGCGAAACGCTCGCGACTGAAGGGCTTGACGAGGTAATCCAGGGCGTTGGCTTCGAATGCGCGTACCGCGTACTGCTCGTAGGCGGTGACGAATACCGTGGCCGGCATCCGCGCGGCACCGATAGTGGCCAGCACGTCCAGACCGGTGATGCCAGGCATCTGCACATCCAGGAACACCAGGTCCGGTGACTGTGCGCGGATGGCCGCCACGGCAGACACGCCGTCACCGCACTCGGCCACACTGCCGATGTCTGCATCGCCGTGCAGCAGACGCGTCACCGCGCGCCGGGCGATCGGCTCGTCGTCCACCACAAGCACACTCAGGCTCATGTGGCACTACCGTGCACGACAAACTCGGGAGCGTCATCGGCATCGTCCAGCATCCGCAGTGGCAACCGCACCCGGCAGGCCACACCCTGCGGCCAGAGCAGGTCCAGGCGTACCTCGGCCGCATCGCCATACAGCTCGCGCAGGCGCAGCCGCGTATTGGACAGGCCGATACCATGGCCACCTGGCGCCCCGGGCTGCTGCAGCGTGCTGTTCTGGTTGCGCACCTCGATGCACAGCATGTCACCGTCGCGGCGGCCCTCGATCTCGATGGTGTCTTCGCCAAGGTTGCGGCCGATGCCATGGCGCAGCGCGTTTTCCACCAGCGGTTGCAGGATCAGGCTTGGAACCGCGCCATCAAGCAGTTCCGGTGCAACGTAGATGCGGCTGTGCAGGCGATCCTTGAAGCGCGTGCGCTGGATGCCCAGATACAGCTCGATCAACTCCAGTTCCTGGCGCAGGCTGATTTCCTGGCCATCGTAGTCTTCCAGGAAGGCACGCAGCAGCTCGCTCAGACGCAGCAGCATGTCTTCGGCACTGGCCTTGTCTTCATCCAGCAGGGTGATGATTGCGTGCAGCGTATTGAACAGGAAATGCGGCTGCAGCTGCGACTTCAATGCCAGCAACCGCGACTGCGCCAGCTCGGTCGCCATCCTGCTTGCCTCGACCTCACGGCGCACTTTTTCCTGCTGGAAATGCAGCGCCTGCTGGATCGCGAACAGGGCCCAGTAGGTCAGCAGACCCATCGCGAAATGCTGGGCGATGAAATACCACAACTGCTCGCCAAAGCTGCTGGGCTCGAACCAGGTGGACACCAGGGCGCCCACCACCATCGCCAGCGCGGTCACCCCCACGCTGGCCATCAGCTGCACGCCCAGCCCGGCCAGCCTTCGCTCCGGCTGCAGCGGATAGCGTTCGCCCAAAGTGAACACCAGCGGCGCCAGCGCCGCCCAGGTGAACCACTGGATCATCGACCAGCGCAGGTAGACCTCGAACGGGAATGACTGGCCCTGCAGGCTGTGGCTCAACACCCTCTGCAGGGTGAAGGCGAACGCCACCGCCAGCCACAGCAGCAGGTAACGCAGCACGTCGATCTGGGTATGGCCAAGGCGGATCTTCATCGCATGCGTCCCTGTGCCCGAAGCGGGCCAGCGCCATCTTAGGCACAGCGTGGCCGGCAATGAAGGGCGGCGATGGCCGATTGCGATTGGTCCCGCTGTCGCGACGATTCGTCCCGGATCGATTGCGGGCGCGTGGCCTCCACCGCCAGATAGCGATGTCCCCAACGGAGATCGCCCATGCACCTGTCCCGCGCCCTGCTCGCTGCCAGCCTGTTCTGCATTGCCGCCAGCGCACCTGCTGCGCCGCTGCACTACCTGACCCTGATCAACCGCGCCCATGCACCTGCCATGTCGGTGGAAGTCGCGGCGAGTGAATCCGACGCATTCCACGCCTTGGCATTGGCCGAGCCCATCGCGGGAGGTGGCGGCCAGGCCACCGTGGCACTGCGCGGAACCGGTTGCCGCGTCGATCTGCGCATCACCTTCAACGATGGCCGCCGGATCCTGTACAGCAACACCGATGTCTGCCGCGGTGACCGGCTGCTGATTTCGGCGCTCCCTGCGCGGTAACCCGTTGTCAAACGCATGCGCAGGACATGTGAGTCCAATATGGCCCACGTCCACGTGCCGTTAGCCCACGATGTGGAGCATGAAGCCGTCGCTGATGGCGGCATCCCATTCCACATCCGGAGACTGGCAATGGCCAACTCACATACTGGCAGCAGAAACCGTGGCTTCGCCTCGATGGACGAGGACAAACAGCGCGCGATCGCGTCGAAAGGCGGACGCGCCGCACACGCATCCGGCAATGCGCACCAGTTCAGCCCGGATGAGGCCCGCGTGGCGGGCCGCAAGGGCGGTGAAGCGATCAGCCAGGATCGTCAGCACATGGCCGCGATCGGGCGTGAAGGTGGCCATGCACGGCATGCCAGTGCCCGCCAGCAACAGCAACAGCTACAGGCCCAGGACATGCCCGGCAAACCCGATGGCAGCCAGCAGGGTTGAGTGATTACAGTCGCCTGCGCATCGGCCGCATTGCAGCGCGATCAGGCCGTCTTCTGCCGGTCAACGGTGGGCGAGGATGTTCAGCAGGCGCCCGAACGGGTCACGCACGTAGAAGCGGCGCACACCCCATGGCTCTTCGGCTGGGCCATATTCAAGCGCGATGTTCGCCCGTCGCAGGCGTTCGAGTACATCATCCAGGTCGTCCACCTCGATCGAAAGATCCGGCACCGGCGTACCCGATCCGCCTTCGCTGGCAACGCTGAGCTGTGCCAGCGCAGTGCCGTGCCCGCCATAGGTGACGATCCAGCCGTGGTCCATCACGATGTCCATGCCGAGGATGTCGCCGTAGAACGTGGCCGCCTGCGCAGGATCAGCACTGGCGATGTTGGCGACGACGCGCTTTACAGCCATGTGGCGGCTCCAGACGATCACGACCGCGCACCACGTGCTGCGGCCAGATGGAAAGGGGCCCATGGATCGGGCCCCCCAATGCGAACGATATGCAGGCCTCAGACGGCGCCGCACCTGTCCATGACACAGCGATCGTATTCGAACTGGCACTCCATGGCATCACCACCGCCGGCCACGCAGGCCTGGTAGGCCTTCCAGCACGGGAAGTCGCACGGCTGGACCGGACCGGCCACCGCCACCGAACCGGTACACGCGAGTGCAAACACTGCAGCAACGATCGCTTTCCTGATGGCTCGCATCGATATCACTCCCTGATATGCCTGGTGACTCCAGGCTGCATCACCGTAGCCGTGCGTGCGGGATAGGACGTGAAGGCGCCGGTTCAGCCTGCCAGCAATTGCAGATCACGCAGCTGCGCGCGCAACTCCGCGATGTCATGCCACGGCAATATCGGCGAGTTCCCGCGCTCATCGGGAGGGTTGCCCGGGAGCCCCTCCGACCAGCCACCCGCGCCCACCAGCGGTAGCAAAGGCCGCTTGTGCAGCCAGGCCAGGCACACTTCGGAAATCGTGCCCGCGCGCCCGCCGATGACGATGCAGGCATCGCCGGCCAAGGCCATGATCAGGTTGCGGGCATCGCCCATGCCGCATGGCACCACCACCGTTGCCGGCCAGTCTGCTGCGGGCATGCTGCCTTCCGGAATCACGCTCAGCACCGTGCCGCCAGCTGCGACTGCATGCTCGGCTGCCACCCGCGTGGCTGGGCTGCCACAGCCGCTGACCAGGGTGATTCCATTTTCGGCGAGGAACCTGCCCGCCTGTGCAGCGAGGTCGAACGCCGGTGAGCCAGGATCGGCACTCCCCAGGATGGCGATCTGGGGCTTGCGGAAGGACTTGCGGGAGGTTGGTGTCATGAAGCGACCTGGGTGACCGAACGGAAGGACAGCATGGAGACGGAACCGATCCGGGCAGCCACTGTTCAATTGCCCGACGCGGGAACGTATCACGCCAGCAGTTTGTCTTTCTGATGCTGATTGCACAGTTCACCGCCTCAGCATCACCAGGCCACCCAGGCTCAACGACGGCAGCAGCAGCCCAAAGGCCACCAGCGGCCAGACCGTATCGCCCGGCAGCAGCAGCGTCGCCAGCGTGCCAAGCGTTGCCACGATCACGCTCTGCACGGCGTAGTACAGCGCCACTGCCGTGCCGGAGGCATCGGCAAAATCGCGCAGCGCACCGTTGGCCGCCACCGCAGCCACCATCACGATGCCGATGGCCACCAGCCACATCGGCAACACGACACTGGCAAAGGATGGCGGCAGCATCGCCGTCATCGCCATGACCAGCGCGCCGCCGATCATCACCATCAGCCCACGCAGGAAACTGCCTCCAATGCCCCATCGCCCGATGAATCGAGCAGCGAAGCGCGAGGTGACGATCATCACCAGCGCCACCGTCGCGAAGGCCAGGCTGAAGCCCATCGCCGAATAGCCGGCCCTCCCCATCAGCACCCGCGGGGCGATCGAGAAAAACACGAAGAACGTGCCCATCGCCGCACTGAATCCCAATGCATGGACCCAGAAGCCGGCATTGCCGAGGATGCGCGCGAAGGCTGGCGATACGTGGACATGCTGCGGTGGCCGTGTCTCCTGCCAGCCGCGGCATGCGCGTGCACCCGCCAGCAGTCCCAGCACACCCAGCGCGATGAAAATGGCCCGCCAGCCCAGCGTATAGGCGATCAATGCGCCGAGGATCGGACCGAGCGCCGGCACGAACGCCAACATCGAGGCGAACAGGCCATAGAGCGTGGCGCCCTCGGCCGTATCGGCATACACGTCGCGCACCGTGGCGAAGGTGGCCACCAGTGCGGCCGACGCCCCAACCGCCTGCACGCCGCGCCACGCAAGGAATGCCGCACCACCGCTACACGCGGCCAGCGCGAACGACGCCAGCGTGAACAACAGCGCGCCCAGCAGCAGCACCGGCCGTCGCCCGATCCGGTCCGATAGCGGGCCGAAGATCAGCTGGCCCAGCCCCAGCACGAGCATGTACAGGCTCAGCGTCAACTGGATGAG
>NZ_JBFRFE010000221.1:0-6070 GCF_052114665.1 Stenotrophomonas sp. 2YAF22
ACCGGACACTTCATAACCCAGCGTCAGCATCACTTCGGCGATGCCGCTCATGCCGGTGCCGCCGATGCCGACGAAATGCACGCGCGGGAACGCGCGCACCAGATCGTTGGTGTCATGCAGGCGGCGGATCATGCGCGGCCTCGCGCAGGGCAGGCGCTGGAGCGTGCCTTCTTCATACAGCTTCCTCGAGAATGATATCGGCGATGCGCTCGGCGGCATCGACCTTGGCCAGGGCACGCGCGGCTTGCGCCATCTGCATGCGGCGGGCGGGATTTTCGGACAGATCACGCAGCAGCGCGGCAATGCCGTCTGCCAACGTTTCGTCCTGCTTCAGCAATACGGCCGCATCGCGCTCGACCAGGTACTCCGCATTGCGGGTCTGGTGATCGTCGACAGCAGCGGGGAATGGCACCAGCACGCTGCCGATGCCGACCGCGCAGAGTTCGGCCAGCGTGGACGCGCCGGAACGGCATACCACCAGGTCGGCCCAGGCGAAGGCTTCGGCCATGTCGGCGATGAACGGTGTGACCTCGCCCTGCACGCCGGCCTTGGCATAGGCCTCGACCGCTTCGGCATGCAGCTTCTCGCCGCTCTGGTGACGCACCACCACCGGCACCTGCGCACCCAGGCTGGCCAGTGCCTGCGGCACGCCACTGTTGAGCGCGCGGGCACCCTGGCTGCCGCCCAGCACCAGCAGGCGCAGCGGACCGCTGCGATCGGCCAGCCGCTGCTGCGGCGGCGCGACGGCGGCGATTTCGGCGCGCACCGGATTGCCCACGAACTCCTCGCGTGCAGCGAAGGTGCCCGGGAAACCGGTCAGCAGGCGGCGCGCGTAGCGCGACAGGATGCGGTTGGTCAGGCCCGGCGCGCGGTTCTGTTCGTGCACGATCAGTGGCAGGCCGTGCAGGCGCGCGGCCATGCCACCGGGGCCGGAAGCGAAGCCGCCGAAGGCGACCACCGCACGCGGCTGGCGATCACGGATGATCAGGCCGGCCGCACGCAGCGCGCGCATCAGGCGCCACGGCGCGGCCAGCAGAGCCAGCTTGCCCTTGCCGCGCAGACCGGTGATGGCCAGCGTATCAATGTGGATGTCGTGCTGCGGAACCAGGCGGGTTTCCATGGCGCCATCAGCGCCCATCCAGGTGACCGGCACGCCACGCGCGCGCAGCACGCGGGCCACGGCCAGGCCCGGGAAGATGTGCCCGCCGGTACCACCGGCCAGGATCATCACCGGCCGGTTGTTGTTCTGGGCCGCGCTCATCCGAGCCTCCCGAAGGTGGGTTCGACGCGCGACTGCAGGCGGCTGGTGCCACGCACGGCGGCCGGCTCGGCCGCGGCCGGTTCGGCAGCCATCGGCACGTTCTTCGCCACCGGTGCAGCAGAAGGCTCGGCGGCGGCAGGGCCGGCAACATCGTCGGCGGCGCCCATGCGCACGGCCTGGCGGCGCTCGGCGCGCTTCAGTTCATAGGACACGCGCAGCAGCAGGCCCATCGCAACGCAGGTCATCAGCACCGACGAACCACCCGACGAAATCAGCGGCAGGGTCAGGCCCTTGGTCGGCAGGATGCCCAGGTTCACGCCGATCGAAACGAAGGTCTGCATGCTGATCCACAGGCCGATGCCGAAGGCGATGTAACCGGAGAAGTGGCGCTTCATTTCCACGCAGCGCATGCCCAGCCAGAAGGTTCGGCCGACCAGCAGCGCGTACAGGGCCACGATCACGCAGGTGCCCAGGAAACCGAATTCCTCGGCGGTGACCGAGAAGATGAAGTCGGTGTGCGCCTCGGGCAGGTAGTACAGCTTCTGCACCGAATTGCCCAGGCCAACGCCGGTCCACTCGCCGCGGCCCACCGCCATCAGCGCGTTGGACAGCTGGTAGCCGTCGCCCTGCTGGTCGGCCCACGGGTCGAGGAAGGAGGTGATGCGGCGCATGCGGTACGGCTCGATGATCGCCAGCGCGCTCATGCCGACCAGACCGATCACCACCGGCATCGACATGCGCGGCATGTTCACCCCGCCCAGCACCAGCATGCCGGCGGTGATCGCCAGCAGCAGGGTGGACGAGCCGAAGTCGGGCTGCAGCAGCAGCAGCACCACCAGCGCACCGGCCACGCCCAGCGGCTTGAGCATCGCCGGCCAGGTCGCGTTGACCTCGTCGCGGAAGCGCACCAGGTAGCTGGACAGCCAGACGATGTAGAGCACCTTCACCGCTTCGACCGTCTGGAACTTGGAGATGCCCAGGTTGATCCAGCGGCGGGCACCGTTGACGCTGCTGCCCAGACCGGGCACGAACACCACCACCAGCAGCGCGAAGCAGCCCAGCAGCAGCATCTGGTTGTACTGCTCGATGGTCTTCAGCTCGGTACGCGCGGCGAAGATGGCCAACACGATGCCGACCGCCAGGAAGATCAGGTGGCGGTTGAGGTAATAGAACGGGCTGCTCATCAACGCGATCGAGCTGGACGCCACCATCACCACGCCCAGCCCGGTGAGCGCGATCATCGCGCCGAGCAGCCACTTGTCGTAGCTGCCACCGATGGCCTCAAGGCGTGTTGCCTGGTGCGACAGGTCGTTCATCAGCGTACCTTCAACGTGGCCAGGCCGATCAGCACCAGCACGACGGAGATGATCCAGAAGCGCACGATCACGCGCGGCTCCGGCCAGCCCTTCAGTTCGAAGTGGTGATGGATCGGCGCCATGCGGAACACGCGCTTGCCGGTCAGCTTGAACGAGGCGACCTGGATCATCACCGACAGCGTTTCGATGACGAACACGCCGCCCATGATCACCAGCACCAGTTCCTGGCGGGTGATCACCGCGATGGTGCCCAGCACCGCGCCCAGCGACAGCGCGCCGATATCGCCCATGAACACCATGGCCGGATAGGTGTTGAACCACAGGAAGCCCAGCCCCGCGCCGGCGATCGCCGCACAGATGATGACCAGCTCACCGGCGCCCGGAATCTGCGGGATCTGCAGGTAGTTGGCGAACACCGCGTTGCCCGACGCATAGGCGAACACGCCCAGCGCGCAGGCCACCAGCACCGTCGGCATGATCGCCAGCCCGTCCAGGCCGTCGGTCAGGTTGACCGCGTTGGAGAAGCCGACGATCCAGAAATAGGCGATGGCCACGAAGCCTATGCCGGCCAGCGGCAGCGCCACCGACTTGAACATCGGGATGTAGAAGGTCAGCGCCGCCGGTACGTCGGCGGTCTGGAACAGGAAGATGCCCGCAGCCAGGCCGAAGATCGACTGCAGCAGATACTTCCAGCGCGACTTCAGGCCGTTCGGGTCGCGACGGACGATCTTGATCCAGTCGTCGTACCAGCCGATGGCGCCGAAGCACAGCATCACCGCCAGCACCAGCCACACGTAGCGGTTGCGCAGGTCGGCCCACATCAGCACCGACAGGGTGACGGTGAGCAGGATCAGCGAACCACCCATGGTCGGCGTGCCGGCCTTGGAGAAATGGGTCTGCGGACCATCGGTCCGGATCGGCTGGCCGCCCTTGAACTGGGCAAGCTTGCGGATCATCGCCGGGCCGAGCCACAGCGACAGGAACAGCGCCGTCAACGCGGCAAGGATGGCGCGGAACGTCTGGTAGTTGAACAGCCCGAACAGGCTCTCCAACTGCTGCAACCATCGAGCCAGTTCATACAACATGCGGGGATTCCTCTCCTTGCGCCAGCAGCGCTTTGACAATCGTGTCCATGGCGCTGCCACGGGAACCCTTGACCAGGCAGCGCACGCCGGCGTGCAGCGCTTCCTTCAGCGCCTGCGACAGCGCGTCATGGGTGGTGAAATGATGTCCGCCCTCGCCAAACGCAGCGGCGGCAGCGGCGCTGAGCGGGCCCAGCGCATACAGGCGCTTGAGGCCGGCGGCACGCGCGCGGATGCCCGCCTGTGCATGCAGCGCCTCGGCGTCGGCGCCCAGCTCGCGCATGTCACCCAGCACCAGCCAGCCCTCTTCCGGGGCGGCGGCCAGTGCGTCGATGGCGGCGGCCAGCGAACCAGGGTTGGCGTTGTAGCTGTCGTCCACCAGCACCGCGCCGTTGTGCAGCTGATGGGCGATCTGGCGGCCCGGCACCGGCTGCGCTTCCGCCAGGCCGGTGGCCACCAGTGACAGCTCGATGCCGGCGGCAAGCGCCAGGCTGGCGGCGGCCAGCGCATTGCTGATGTTGTGGCGGCCCGGCAGGCCCAGCACCACGCCCGCCTCGCCCATCGGCGTGACCAGGGTGAAGCGGCTGCCCTGCGCACCGGCGCGGATGTCGCGCGCGGTGACGTCGGCGGTGTGTTCCAGGCCATAGCGCAGCACCCGGCAACGTGCCGGGGTACCGATGAAATGCTGTTCGAACCAGCGCCCGTAGGCATCGTCGGCGTTGATCACGGCCACGCCATCGGCCGGCAGTGCGGCGTAGATAGCGCCCTTGGTCACCGCCACGCCGAGCAGGCTGCCCATCCGCTCCAGGTGGGCCGGGGCGATGTTGTTGACCAGGGCATAGCGCGGGCGCGCGATGTCGGTCAGGTAGGCGATGTCGCCCGGCTTGCCAGCGCCCATCTCGTAGACGGCGTAGTCGGCATCTTCCGGTGCGTCGATCACCGCCAGCGGCAGGCCGATCTCGTTGTTGCGGTTACCCGGGTTGGCGTAGACCACCTTGTGCGCGTGCTGGGCCACCTGCTGCAGGATCGCCAGCAGCAGGCTCTTGACGCTGGTCTTGCCGTTGCTGCCGGTGATGGCGAATAGTTCGGTCGTACGGTCGCGCTGCATGCCGGCGGCGATCTTCGCCAGCGCGCGCTCGCTGTCGGCCACCAGCACCTGCGGCAGGTCCAGCGGCAGCAGGCGCTCGACCAGCAGCGCGCTGGCGCCACGTGCCTGCGCGTCAGCGGCGAAGTCATGGCCGTCGAAGCGTTCGCCACGCAGCGCCACGTAAAGGCTGCCCGGGCCAAGGCTGCGGGTATCGTTGCTGATGGCGTCGATGGCCACGTCGTCGCCGTGGATCTCGCCACCGGCCCAGTGTGCGATCAGCGAAAGCAGGGTGCGCTTCATGCGGCGCCCTCCCCGGCCTGAGCGGCCAACACACCGGCCTTCGCAGCCAGCGCGGCGGCCGATACTTCGGTGTCGTCGAAGTCATGCCGCACGCCATTCACTTCCTGATAGGGCTCGTGGCCCTTGCCGGCGATCAGGATGATGTCGCCGGCACCGGCGCGCTTCACCGCCAGGCCGATCGCACGCGCGCGGTTGCGCTGCACGGTCACGGCCGAGGCATCGGTGAAACCGGCCAGGATGTCGGCCACGATCACGTCGCCGTCTTCGCCACGCGGGTTGTCGTCGGTGACGATGACCTGGTTGGCCAGGCGCTCGGCAATGGCAGCCATCTGCGGGCGCTTGCCGGTATCGCGCTCGCCACCGCAGCCGAACACGCAGAACAGCGTGCCCTGCAGGTGGCCGTGCAGGCTGTCCAGCGCCTGTTCCAGCGCGTCGGGCGTATGTGCGTAATCAACCACCACGGTCGGCAGGCCATCTTCGCCGCCCAGGCGGTTCATGCGGCCACGGATCGGCTGCAGTGCCGACAGCACCTCGGCGATGCGCGGCAGCGGATGCCCCAGCGCATGCAGGCTGCCGGCCACGGCCAACAGGTTGTCCACGTTGAAGCGGCCCAGCAGCGGCGACTGCACTGCAGCGCGCTGGCCGTCGATGACCAGTTCGAAACCGATGCCGCGGCCATCCAGCTGCAGCGCTTCGGCGCGCACGCTGGCACCGTCGGCACCACGCGAGCTCAGGCCAATGGCCTGCACGCCCGCCGGCAGGCCGGCGAACAGCTGGCGACCGAACGCATCGTCAAGATTGATGACCGCCGCCTTCAGGCCCGGGCGATGGAACAGCCGCGCCTTGGCCGCGCCGTAGCTGGCCATGTCGCCGTGGTAGTCAAGGTGATCGCGGGTGAGATTGGTGAACACCGCCACGTCGTAGTGCACGGCATCCACGCGGCCCTGGTCCAGCGCATGCGAGCTGACTTCCATCGCCACCGCGCGCGCGCCATCGTCGCGCAGCTGCGCCAGCAGTGCATGCA
>NZ_JBFRFE010000222.1:0-6059 GCF_052114665.1 Stenotrophomonas sp. 2YAF22
GATCTATCCGGTACTGCTCTGCTTTCCAGCAGATCCACGCCATGCGTGGATGCTGTCAGTCTTCGCCAACGCTCCAATGAGGCTTTGCCGCATCTGGTCGATGCGCCACTGACCATGACCTTCGGCCATGGGGCTCGGCACCTCACAGGCCTAGCATCGGGGAATTCTCCGCTGCTGGAAGTTGCCGATGAAAACCCGTGCCCTGGTGATGTCCGTGCTGTTCGCGCTGGCGGCCACGCCCGCGCTGGCGCAGACCCCGCCACCGGGTGATGCCGCCGCCCCGGGCCTGCTGCGCATCGATGTCGACGCACGCGACCTGGCCCGGCGCATCTTCAAGGTGACCGCCACCGTGCCGGCCAAGCCCGGCCCGCTGACCCTGCTGTATCCGCAGTGGATTCCCGGCAACCATTCGCCCACCGGCCCGATCGACAAGCTGGCCGGCCTGCGGGTCACTGCCAACGGCAAGCCGCTGGCCTGGCAGCGCGACCAGTTCAACGTGTACGCGTTCAAGGTGGATGTGCCGGCGGGCGTGAGCGAGATCGTCGCCCACTTCGATTTCCTGTCTTCGCAGGGCGGTAGCCAGGGCAGGGTGGTGATGACCCCTGAAATGCTCAATCTGCAGTGGAATGCCAATTCGCTGTACCCGGCCGGCGTGGACGCGCGCAACCTGCAGGCACAGGCCAGTGTGACCCTTCCCAAGGGCTGGGCCTATGCCACCGCGCTGGAAACCGCCCGCCGTGATGGTGACACCGTGGTGTTCAAGCCGATTTCCTATGACCACCTGGTCGATTCGCCGCTGTTTGCCGGTGAGCATCACCAGCGCATCGACCTCGACCCGGGCGCGAAGGCGCCGGTGCATCTGAACGTGTTCGCCGACGATGCCAAATCGCTGAAGCCGACCGACGCGCAGCTGAAGGCGCACCGTGCGCTGGTGCAGCAGGCCGACAAGCTGTACGGCGCGCGCCACTACGATCACTACGAATTCCTGCTTGCCCTGACCGATCGCCTCGGCGGCATCGGCCTGGAACATCACCGCTCCAGCGAGAACAGCGCCGACCCGGGCTACTTCACCGAGTGGGACAGCAATGCCTGGATGCGCGACCTGCTGCCGCACGAGTACACCCACTCGTGGAATGGCAAGTACCGTCGCGGTGCCGACCTGGCCACGGCCAATTTCAATACACCGATGGGCGACAGCCTGTTATGGGTGTACGAGGGCCAGACCCAGTTCTGGGGCCAGGTGCTGGCCGCGCGTTCGGGGCTGTGGTCCAGCGAGCAGGCGCGCGACATGCTGGCCAACGTGGCGGCCACCTATGATCGGGGCCGCCCGGGCCTGGCCTGGCGACCGCTGCAGGACACCACCAACGACCCGACCATCGCCCAGCGTCGCACCCTGCCGTACCGCAACTACCAGATGAGCGAGGACTACTACTCCGGCGGCCAGATGCTGTGGCTGGAGGTGGAGGGCAAGCTGCGGGGGCTGACCGGCAACCGCCGCAGCCTGGATGATTTCGCGCGCGCGTTCTTCGGCGTCGGCAACGGCGATTGGGACGTCAATCCGTACACCTTCGATGACGTGGTGGCGACCCTCAACGACATCGCGCCGTACGACTGGGCGAGCTTCCTGCGCCAGCGCTTGGACGGACACGGTTCGTTGACCGGCGGCCTGGAACTGGCGGGTTGGAAGCTGGTCTACCGCGATGCGCCGAACGAGGCCTACAAGGCACAGGAAAAGCGCGCGAAGGCGGCGCTGCTGGCCTATTCGCTCGGCGCGACGGTGCTCGACAGTGGCGTGGTCGGTGACGTGGTCTGGGACAGCCCGGCGTTCAATGCCGGCCTGGCACCGGGCATGAAGGTGATCGCCGTTGGTGGCCGCGAGTACAGCAGCCAGCGCCTGAAGGATGCGGTGGCAGCAGCGGCCACTGACAAGGCGCCGATCACGCTGCTGGTCAAGCAGTTCGACCGCATCGATACGATGAAGATCGACTACCACGGCGGCCTGCAGTATCCGGTGCTGGAGCGCATCACCGGCCGCCCGGATCGCCTTGCAGAGCTGTGGAAGGCGCGATGAGCCTGCGCACACGCGATGGTCTGATCCTGGTGGTGGCCGTGCTGGCCATCATCGGCGCCTACCTGGACGGCGACGGGCGTTGGCTGCACTGGTTGGCCAAGYCGGCGACCACGCTGCTGATCGCCGCCATCGCCTGGCAGGTCCGGCCGGCGGCCGATGCGTTCTACAGGCGTGCGGTGCTGGCCGGCATGCTGTTGTCCTGTGCAGGTGATATCGCGCTGATGCTGCCGATCGACGCGTTCGTGCCAGGCCTGGTGGCCTTCCTGCTGGCGCACCTGTGCTACATCGCCGCGTTCCGTGCCGGCCTGCGCGCGGGCCGCGGATTGCTCGCAGCCTTCGTGCTGCTGGCCGCATTCGCTTCGGTCAACGTGGCCGGACTGTGGCCGCATCTGCCGCAGCCGATGCGCCTTCCGGTGCTGGCCTATGTCGTGGTGCTGGCGGCGATGGCGATGCTGGCAGTGGCCCGTTACTGGAAGCGGCCGCACGCCGATACGCTGGAAGCGGGCAGCGCGCGCTGGGCGGCCGGTGGCGCACTGCTGTTCGTGGCCAGTGATTCATTGCTGGCGTGGGATCGCTTCGGCGGTGGGCTGCCGATGGCCAGTCTGCTGGTGCTGTCCACCTATTACGCCGCGCAGTACGCCATCGCCCGCTCGGTGAGATAGCCCTTTTTCTACTGCAGGTTGCCCTTGGCGTCGTAGCGCAGGCGCACGGTCTGGCGGTCGCCGGCTACTTCATCCGGCAACCACACCAGCTTGCCGCCCTTGCGGATGACCACATACACATGGCCGACGTCGGCGGGCGTACGCATCAGTGCATTGCGCTGTTGCTGCAGGGCCTGCGTCACCCGTGGCACGGCATCGAAGTCGATGTTGGCCAGTGCGGTGCTGCTGCGGCGCAGGGTGATGGTCGGCGCGAACTGTTGCGGGTTCACCGCATCGCCCTTGCGCCACTGCCCGCGTTGGTAGTGGTAAGCATCCACATGGCCCGGCTGCTGTGGATCGACCAGGTCGATGTCGATGCGGCCGTCGTCATGGAAGTGGATGCTGTGGAAGACGACCAGGCGTTCGCCGGCCAGTCCGGGCATCGCTTCCAGCGCCTGCCGTGCAGCCTGCAGGCGCTCGGCGTCGAGCAGCAGGTTCGACCGCGTGCGCCCGGGCAGCTGCATCGGTTCGGGCGCCGCCCGTGGCGTTGCGATGGCCGTCGTGCGCAACGGTTGTTCCCATGGGGGTTGCTGCATTGCATCCGCAGGCATGGTCGATGCGGCGCCACGCAGGGTCGCGTTGACGGACTGCAATGCGCCGCCCGCCGTGGCGGCACCGGCCAGAGCCAGCACCACGCCAGCGAACACCAGCGGTGTGGACACGGGCCGCTTCACGCGTGCTCCATGCGTACGCTGCGGCGATCATCCGGGTCGTACAGGATGTCGACCTGCCCGCGCGGGATGCTGGCCAGGTCGAGCAGCGCAACGAAGCGGCGCACGCTGGCCTGCTGTACGTTGCCCTCGCGGTCGAGATATTCCAGCTTGAACTCGACCTGCGGTTGTTCGTTGACGTAGGTGCCGGTCTGGCGCACGTCGAGCACCCGCGCTTCGGCGCCGATACCACGGTACTTGAGCGCTTCGCCGCGCGCGTCGATCTGCAGTGTGCCGGCCAGCAGGCGCGCCAGCAGACGCAGGCCGATCAGGTAGCCGCACAGCACCAGCGGGCAGACCAGCAGCGGATGGCCGAAGCCCAGGAACGTCCAACCCATTCCATCGCTCTGCAGGCGATAGGCCATGACATACGCGGCAGCGACCACGACGATGCCGACCAGGCCGCCGATGGCGCGACGCCACAGACTGGCGCTGTCCAGTTCCGGTTGCGATCCTGCCAGTATCAGGTTGGGCGAGGTGCCCGGCGTGGGGCTGAGCAGCACCTCCACCTGGCTGCCCACGGTGAAGCGCTGCAGCTGTGGCTCGCTGTCGACTACGACCAGCGTTTCGGTGATCGGCGTGCCGGACAGATTGTCGAACGCCAGTTGCAGCCGCCACTGCGCGAAGCCGCGCACCTGCACGCCAGTCTGTTCGGCCTGCTCGATGCGCGCGCTGCGTGGCTCGCCGTCGGCCAGAATGCTGCGCACGCGCTGCAGCGCACGGGGTGGCGCCAGCAGCAGGTAATGCAGGAAGGCGTACAGCAGCACCAGCCACAGCGTCAGCGACGTCGCCAGCAGGCCCAGTGCCAGCCAGGGTGCGCTGCGGTCGCCCACGTCCAGCGGCCAGCTGGTGCCGAAGTAGATGAGGCAGGGAAAGGGCAGCGCGAAGAACAACATGAGCGCGCCCAGGAACCAGAGGTAGGCTTTCATGACTCGCCTTCGACGCCGTGGAACAGGCGGCGTAGGGTACTACGCTCAGCGGAATTGCAGGGTCAGCAGGAAGTAGCGCCCCAGGGGATCGTCCAGCCCGGGCATCTGCCCGCCGCTGCCGACCAGGTGGTTCACCGGCCGCGTATCAAGCAGGTTGTGCACGTCCAGTGCGGCAATCACGCGCGGGCTCAGCCGCCGCGCCAGATGCAGGTTCCAGCGCAGCTGCGCCGGGTTCATGCAACGGCCCTGGTCATGCTGCTCCTGCGCGCACGCTTCACCGGCCAGCCATGCGCGGGTGCGGCCGACGCGGTTGCCACGCAGGGCGATGTCCCAGGATGGGTTCTGCCACTGCACGTTGAGGATGCCCGCGTTCGCCGGCGTGGCATGCCCGCGCAGGTCCACCGATTCGCCATGGCCGCGATCACGACGCAGCTCCTGCTGTTTCAACGCATCCAGCGAGAACAGCCACTGCCCGTTGCGGCCGGTATTCACCCGGTACTCGCCGCGCAGTACCCAGTTGCGCGAGGTGGTGCGGCCGATGTTGTCGAATGACAGGCGAAGATCACGCAGGCGACCCTGCTCATCCAGTTCCCAGGTGCCGGGATTCCACAGTGCATCGCTGGGTTGCAGGGCGAGGATCTCGTTGCGCAGTTCGACGATGTTGTGGGTCAGTGACAGCGAGAACGCATCGTTGGGTGTCCAGCTGGCGGCCAGCGAGTGGCTGCGCGAGGTCTCGGCTTTCAGCCCATCGTTCTCCACCACCTCCACTTCCACCGCGCAGCCGCCATCGCGCAGCGGGCGCGCGCACGGCGGCAGGGACTCCGAGGTGGGCAGGCCATACAGGCCGAAGTAGCCCGGTGGYCGCCGGCGCTCGAAGATGCTGGGTGCTCGGTAGCCGCGGCCACTGGCCAGCAGGAACGACCAATGCGGGCTGGGGCTCCAGCGCAGGCCGGCACGCGGCGAAAACGCAGTGTCACCGCCATCGCGGTCCAGTCGCGCGGCCACGTCCAGGCGCAGTGTCGGCGCCAACGGCAGGCCCACTTCGGCGTAAGCGGCGTTGCTCTGCCGCGACAGCCGGCGTTGCTCCATCGGCAGTCCCAGCGCCAGCTCGCCCTTGCCCAGCAGCGGATCGGGCAGCGAGGTCCAGCGCTCGCGGCGCAGATCGATGCCGGTGGCCAGTTGTGCTGCTCCGCCGGGCAGTGTCATCAGGGTGCGCTGCATGCCCCACCAGCCCTGCCACTGCTCGGTACGTCCGCGGTTGTGGATGGCCGGGAACAGCTCCTCTGCCAGCTCCGCCGGCAGGGTGGAAAATCCGGGCAGGAAGTCCAGCGTGCGTGCTGCTTCCAGCAGGCGTTCGCTGCGCACGGTGCCTTCGGTGCGCAGGTCCACCTGGCTGCGCTGCGCGCTGAGGCCGGCATCCCAACTGCGGCCGGCGCGCTCACGGCCCATGCCGAAACTGATGTCGCCTTCGGTGGCATGCACGCGCGGGCGCACTTCGCCGCCTTCCTGCAGGACCACGTTGAGGATCGCGCCACGGCTGAAATTGAGGGCGACGGCGGTCGGGCCCAGCTCGAAACGCTGGCGGTTGTGGCTGGCGCGTGCTTCCACGTAGGCGTAGCGTCCGTCACCGCGCTCGTGGCGATAACGC
>NZ_JBFRFE010000223.1:0-6058 GCF_052114665.1 Stenotrophomonas sp. 2YAF22
GCCAGGTCCTGCACCCGTCCATGCGCGCGCTCGGCCACCGAGTACGCGAACGCGCCATAGATCACATGGCGGCCGATGCTGTACTCGGTCACCTCGGCGCGATCATCATCGTCATTGCTCAGCGGGCCGTTCATCGGCGGAAACTCCTGCGCCATCTCCGCGAACCATGCCTGCAGCGCCGGGCTGCTGACCGCCGGATCGTCGTACTCGTGGCTCTCGCCCCACTGCGCCTGCTTCTCGAACCAGGCGATGAACGCCGCCGCTTCACGCGGGGCGACGCTGGCCTCGAACACCATCATGTCGTAACTCATTGAACCGTCCTGTGCAGCGCAGGGGTCAGAGCCCTCGCCCGTGGCGAAGGATCCGACCCCGGTGCGGGGTCTATGGGTGCACAGGGTAGCGTGCTACGGCTGCGGCCCCTCGGCTGCCAGCAGTCCCGGCGCCAACGCCTTTGCTTCCGGGAACAGCGCAAACCGCAGGCCGACCAGGCCCATCAGCGCCTCGTCGCGCGCCTTGCAGGCGGCCACGCTGCCGACCCGTCCCAGCGAGGTGTCCAGCCGTTCGCGCAGCGCCTCGGCCGCCACAATCGGCTTGCGTGCGGCGATCTGCCGGCGATAGTGCACGGCCACTTCCTCCAGGATGTGCTCGACCGCCTCGCGGCTGCGCTCCGGCAGCTCCAGGCGGGCGCGGCGCAGCTGCAGGATGTTCAGGCCGATGCGCGCCTCGTTCAGCATGTCCACCGACGCGATGTCGCTGCCTTCCGGAGTCGCCGCCAGGCGCGGTGCCAGCAGGCCAAGCAGATCCAGCATGCGTGCGGCGAAGCGCTGGCGATCCTGTTGGCCACGGCCTTCGGCCGCCTCGGCCAGGGTGGTCCAGCCCTGCCGTACCAGCCGGCGTGCGGTCCATTCGGCACCCACCGAACGGAACAGCCGGGTCATCACCACCGCAAAGCCAATGCCGATGAACATCGCGATCGACGAGTTGGCGAAGGTCTGCACGTTGGCACTGTAGGTGTTCTGCAGGCTGAGCAGCGCGGCCAGGTTGACCGTCAGCGGCAGCGCGAACAGCGCGCTCTTCGGGTGGTGCAGCAGCAGGCCCAACGGCAGGAACACCACTGCCAGCACCAGCGCCAGCAGGCCGAAGTCGTGTACGGCGGGGAACACGCCGAACAGGTACACGCCGGCGACCAGCGAAGCCACCATCGCCCACACCAGGAACGAGACCATGCTCGGCGCCGGATCATCCTGTGCAGCGAAGAACGCGGCGGTCACCGCGGCCATCATCGCGCCGTTGCCACCGCCCTCCCAGCCCAGGCCGATCCACAGCACGCAGTAGCTCATCAGCGCCACGCCGGCGCTGAGCGCGGAGAACAGTGCCATGCCGTAGTCGACGTGCTTGTCGGTGGCGGTGCGTTCGGTGCGGATGCGGTAGTGCGCACGGTCCAGCGGCGCGGTGCCCTGGTCGATTGCGTGCTGCAGGGTGCGGCAGTCCTGCCACAGGTCCACCAGCTCCTCCAGGCGCAGCAGCAGGCTGGCCAGCTGCAGGTGCTGCAGATCGCGGTCCACCTGTGGCTTCAGCGCACTGATGCGTGCGCGCAGGCGCGCGTAGTCGCTGGCACTGGACGGCGTGTCTATCCAGTCGTGGATGTCATCGACCAGCGTCGGCAGGCCCTCGGGCAGGGTCTGTCCATCGCTGCGCAGCGCACTCAGGCGGTCGGCGATCGATGACAGCACCGGCAGCAGCAACAGCATGCGTTCGCGCAGGCGCTCCATCGATACGGCCGCGCCGGCATGGCGTGGATCATCGCGGCGCAGGAACTCGATCAGCGCCTCGAACTGCACCAGGTCGGCGGCCAGCCGGTTGCGTGGGGCATGCGCGCGGCCGCGCTCGAGGATCTGCCGGCACCACTGCGCCGCGTCCTCCATCCAGTTGCCGATGCGCGCGCCCAGCATCGGCCGCACCGAGGCCGGGAACAGCAGCGAGGCGAACAGCACCGCTACCACCGTACCGAGGATGATCTCCTCGCTGCGCGCCACCACGGTGTCGAAGATGGTCTCCGGCGAAGTCACCGCCGGGAAACCGATGAATGCAGTGGTGTAGCCGGCCAGCAGGAACGCGTAGCCACGCGGGCCACGGTTGAGCAGGGCCAGGAACAGGCAGCCGGCCAGCCAGATCGACATCGCTGCGCTCAGCACCAGCGGCGTTTCCACCAGGGCGGGCAACATCAGCAGGGTGGCCAGGCCGGCGGCCAGGGTGCCGAGGATGCGGTACACGCCCTTGGCCCGGGTCGGGCCCAGCAGCGGCTGGCTGACGATGTACACCGTGCCCATCGCCCAGTACGGGCGCGACAGGTTGCCGGCCATGGCGATGTACAGCGCGACGATCGCTGCCAGGTAGGTCTTGATCGAGAACAGCCAGGCCTGGCGGTCGGTCAGCCCGTTCATCGCTTACCTCGCCGCCGTCGGCGCAGCCGCAGACGCGGCACTGTCCTGCCAGCCACCGCCCAGTACCAGGAACAGGTGGATCTGGTCGCGCGAGACCTGGGCTTCTGCCGCGGCCAGGGTGGCATCGCTGCTGGCCAGGCTGCGGTCGGCATCCAGGCTGGACAGGTACGGCGTGCGGCCGCCCTGGTACAGCCGGCGGTTCTGCTCTGCGGCCATCGCAGCCTGCTCCTGCGCCACGCGCAACGACTGCAGGCGGCGCAGATCCTGCGCATAGCGGTCCAGTGCGGTCTGTGTTTCGCGCAGTGCCTGCAGCACGGCATGGTCGAACTCGGCCAGCGCGGCATCGGCCCCAGCCTCGGCGGCGTGGATGCGTGCATGCGTGCCCGAGGACGGCAGCGTCCACGAGATCAGCGGGCCGAACGACCACTGCTGGGTCATCGGCTGGCCGAAGTCTTCCAGCAGGCCGGCGGCGCCGACCGAGGCGCCCAGGCGGATGTCCGGGTACAGCTCGGCAGTGGCGACACCAATCCGCGCGGTGGCCGAGGCCAGCTTGCGTTCGGCCTGGCGGATGTCGGGACGGCGCTGCAGCAGCGCGCGGCCATCACCGACCGGCAGCGGCTGGGCAAGGGTGGGTGCGTGCGCGCAGTCGATCACCCCGGCCGGCAGCTGGCCCGGGGTCTGCCCAAGCAGTGCCGCCAGCGAATAGGCGGCAGCCGAACGCTGCGCCTGCAGCGGGGGCAATGCGGCTTCCAGCAGCGCGACCTGGGCATTGGCGCGCGCCAGTTCCGGCGGCGTGCCGCGGCCTGCGCTGATCAACCGCTGGGTGACCGAACGGCTGCGCTGCTGCAGCTGCAGGGAATGCTCGGCTACATGCAGTTCGTGGTTGGCGTGGCAGATCTCCAGGTAGCTGCCGGCCACCTCGGCCACCACGCTCACCTGGGCCAGGTCACGTGCAGCGGCCACCGACTGTTCGTCGGCGCGGGCTGCTTCGGCACCGCGCTTGAGCTTGCCGAACAGGTCGAACTGGTAGCTCACCGCGAACTTGCCGTCGGCCAGGTTGATCACCGGCAGCTCGTGCTCCTGCAGGAACGACTCGGCCGACAACTGTGCGCGGCTGACACCGGCCTCGGCCTCGTACTCGAAGCCACCGGCGTCCATCGCCTGCTCGTACACCGCAGCAGCGCGGCGCAGATGCGCGTCGGCGGCCTTCAGTTCGACGTTGTCGCGCAGCGCCTGGGTGATCAGCCCATCCAGCACCGGGTCGTTGTACAGCGACCACCAGCGTGCCGGCAGTGCCTGGTTGGCAGCCACTTCGGGGTTGTGGGTATCGATGAACGCGGCATTCGCTTGCGGCCGCTTGAATGCCGAGCCTTCGGGCAATGCGTAATCCGGGCCGACGGTTCTGCACGCGGCCAGGCTGGCCAGCGCGACGATCAGGCCAAGGCGGGGCAGGGCGGCGTTCACAGGCCCGCCTGTGTCGGCGCAGCGCCGGCCTTCTTGTTCTGCACGTGGCGGCCGGTATCCACGGTCACCGTGGCGGTGCGCCCGGCGATCAGCTCCACGCCGGCAGGCACCTCGTCGATGGCGATGCGCACCGGGATGCGCTGCGCCAGCCGCACCCAGTCGAAGGCCGGGGTCACGTTCGGCAGCAGGGTGCTGCCGTTGCTGCGGTAGCGATCCTCGATGCCGGCGGCGATGCTTTCGACATGGCCGTGCAGAGGGGTGTCTTCGCCCATCAGGCGGATGTCCACGCGCTGCCCCGGGGAAACGCCGCGCAGGCGGGTTTCCTCGAAGTAGCCATCGATGCGGAACGAACCGGTATCCAGCAGCGCCAGCACCGGCTTGCCGGCCACCACGTAGTCGCCCACGCGCATGGTGCGGTCGTTGACCCGGCCATTGGCCGGTGCACGCACTTCGGTGCGGGCCAGGTTGAGTTCGGCCAGGTCGACCGCGGCCTGTGCGGTGGCCAATGCGGCCTGTGCGGCCTGCAGCTTGGCCCGGCGCACTTCGGCGTCCTCGGCGGCGACCAGATCCTGCAGGCTGCGGTCGCGTCCGATCTCGCGGCGCAGCTGCGCGACCGATGCCTGGCGTTCGGCCAGGCTGGCGCGGCTCTGCTCCAGCGCGATGCGGTAGCGCGCGCGATCGATCACGAACAGCAGGTCGCCCTTTTTCACCGCCTGGTTGTCGGCTACCTGCACCGTTTCGACCAGGCCGGACACATCCGGCGCCACCTGCACCACGTCGGCGCCGACGTGGGCGTCGCGGGTCCACGGCTCGTCCATGTAGTAGACCCACAGCTGGCGCAGCACCAGCAGGGCGACGATCACGGCTGCGCAGGTAAGCAGCACCGGCAGGCTCTTCTTCACGATCTTGTTCACGATTGCATCCAACGCAGGAGGTGGAACAGCAGGCCCAGCACGATCCCGTACAAGGCCAGGTTGAACAGCGCCGGGTGCCATACGTGGCGATAGGCACCGGCACGCTGCAGCAGCGCGTGCAGGCCGCTGTTGACCAGGTAGGCCAACACCATCAACCCGAGCAGGGTCGGGACGAACACTCCGTGGAGACTGAATTCACCGGGCATCGGTAGGGGCGGGGACGGTAGGGGAAGGGGAGGTGGAACAGGACAACGGCAACGGGCAAAAGCCGCTGGCGCATGCACGGCAGCGGCGGTATTCACCGACAACGGGCTTACGTGATGCGGTCGGCAGCCTCGGCCAGCAGGCGCCATGCCTTCAGCACGGCATGCAGTTCATCCATGGAAAGCTCGCCGAATACGTCCTGGCGCAGGCCGATCAACTGGTCTTCCAGTTCGCGCACCAACGCCTGGCCTTCCTCGGTCAGCCAAAGCAGGTTGGCGCGGCGGTCGCTGGCATCGCATTCGCGGCGGACCAGCCCACTGGCGCAGAGCTTGTCCAGCAGGCGCACCAGGGAAGGGCCTTCCATGCCCAGCTGCTGTGCCAGCGCGACCTGGCGGATGCCACCGCCGGAGCGGCCGATCATCAGCAGGGGCATGGTGCAGGCGGTGGAGATGCCGTAGCTGCCCAACCGGCTGTCGGCCAGGCGCTGCCACTGCCGCCCTGCGTACAGCAGGCCGGAGCTGAGCTGCATCTGCAGCACGGTGCGCTCGTCGAGGGGGCGGTCCATAAGTAATAGATAGGATACTACTAATTTCATTCCTATCAATAGATTTTACTGAATGGGTGGTGTGCTGAGGAAAGCGTTGCGCCTGCTGGCTATCGGTTGGGGTGGCGGAGGGCCGGGCGGGGTAGGACACGCTGCAAGTACGTCCCTGTAAGCTCGATCGGCGCATCCATGCGCCTCACGGTCCTACCCCGCCGGGCCCTCCGCCACCTACCCCACATCCCGCGGGCGTGGTGGGTTGGCTCTTTAAAGGCAAGGGCAGAAGCAGTGCGGACCAACGGTCCGCACCCACCACAGCAGCAGCCAGGACACCCTCCGAGGCCATGAACCCCAGCTTTTGACCCCGCTTTCGGGCGGACCGGCCGCGCCCGCAGGAAACCGTCAGGGAGCGGGAAGGGCGGCAGGGCAGGACCGTGAGGCGCAGGGATGCGCCGACCGAGCCCCCATGGATGGGTTTACGGCGTGTCCTG
>NZ_JBFRFE010000224.1:0-6016 GCF_052114665.1 Stenotrophomonas sp. 2YAF22
CTGCGGCGCAGGTGCTCGGGGGGCGTGGCGGGCTCGGTCATGGGCGCGGGAAGGGGCGGGTGAAGCGTTCGACGGTAGTCCTCCCGCTGCCACAACGCCAGCGCCGGACGGCCCAGGGCCGTCAGCAAGTGTCACTTTCACCACAATGTGACCCGTTACCGCCTTTGTCCCATTCCGCCCAGCCCTGCGCCGTGTTCATATACCGCCATCGTCCAAGGACCGGCCCCGCCCATGTGCCCAGCCCTGCACACCTCTCTGGAGCCCCGGTCATGAGCCGACTGCGGGTCATCATCGGCGGCACCGTCCTGGCCGTGCTCGCCGCGGCAGTGCCGATCGCGGTCATGGTCTATGCCACCTGGGACCGTGCCGTAAGTGTCGAACAGCAGCGGCTGCATGCCATCGCCGAGCGCAGCCTGCGCCGTACCGAAGTGTCCTACCAGGAAGCGCTGGCGGCATTGAAGTCGGCCGAGGCCACCGTGCTGCCGCCCTGCGGGGCCGAACACATCCAGCGCATGCAGACCCTGGTGATGACCACGCCGTCGTCGGACCAGATGGGCTACTTCGAGGGCGGCAAGCTGCGCTGCACGTCGTGGGGGGTGTTTCAGCGGGATGTGGACCAACCCACGCCGGACCACGTCACCAGCGATGGCGCCGGCATCACCGTGGACGTTCGCCCCGAGGCGGCCGGCCGGCGGCCGATGCTGTCCATCATGTACGGCTCCTACGATGTGCTGGTCGACCCTCGACGCTTCATCGATGTCGTCGTTGATCCGGACGTGCGGCTGGCCTTGGCAAGCCCGGATGGACGGCTGCTGACCCAGCAGGACGGCATGGACCCGACCCTGTTGCAGCAGCTGCTGCGTGAGCCCGGAGAGGGCCTGGACCGTGACACGCTGTACGCCAGCGCACGCAGCGGCGAATGGCTGGCAATCGCCACGGCGCCGCGCACCGCGCTGGCCGCCACGTTCCGCCAGCAGGCGTGGTTGTTCGTGCCGTTGGGACTGCTGATGGCCGCCGCTGGTGCCGGCCTGGTGATCTGGCTGTCGCGACGACGGCTGTCGATGCGCGGCGAACTGGGCATCGCCATCCGTCGCCGTGAACTCTACCTGCACTACCAGCCGATCATCGAACTGGATACCGGCATCTGCGTCGGCGCCGAGGCGCTGGTGCGCTGGCAGCGACCCGACGGTACGCAGGTGCGTCCGGACCTGTTCATTCCCTTGGCCGAAGAAGCCGGGATGATCGCCGCCATCACCGATCTGGTGATCGAAAACGTGGTTGCCGACATGCGCGAACTGCTGGCCGAGGATCGCAGTGCACACATCGCGATCAACCTGGCGGCCGAGGACATCAGCAGCGGGCGGGCGCTGAAGGTGATCTCCCAGCGGATGGCCGGCAGCGGCATCCTGCCGCAGCAGATCTGGCTGGAGGCCACCGAACATGGCTTCCTCGATATCGACCGTGCCCGCACCATGCTGGCCGCGGCGCGACGCGCGGGCCACAGCGTGGCCATTGACGATTTCGGCGTCGGCTATTCCAGCCTGCAGTACCTGCAGCAGCTGCCGTTGGATGCACTGAAGATCGACAAATCCTTCGTCGATGCGATCGGCACCGAGAGCGCGACCAGCCCGGTCACGCCGCACATCATCGGCATGGCCCGGGAGCTGGGCCTGTGGCTGGTGGCCGAAGGCGTGGAAACCGAAGCACAGCTGGCCTACCTGCACAGCCAGCACGTGCAGTTCGGCCAAGGCTGGTTGTTCTCGCGGCCGTTGCCGCGCGATGAGTTCATCGCCTTCCATCGCAAACGCCAGCAGCAGTACGGCGCGGCGCGGGAGCACATGCAGAATCCGCGCAGCGTGCCGTTCGAGCGCGAGCAGGCGGGGGAGTAGCCGGCGAAAGGCGCAGCCCCTCGTGGTGGGTCGCTAAGAGCGGTTCGTGGGCTGGCCGGGACAGATCTCTGCGGCGTTCCACCACGTAAATAGAGAAGAGAAAAGCAACAGCGGGTCGCTGCGCTCGCGCACGCTGTTGAGCTTCGGCTGGGGTAGTGCCGGCCGCTGGCCGGCAACCCCGTCATCCTTGATCGACGCCTACGCCCAGGCCTTGGGCCGCGCCCAGACCCACAGGCCACACACCACCAGCAGCAGCAACGGCAGCCAAGCCAGGTGCTGGGCGCCGCTGGCCTGCAGCATCAGGCCGCCGCCGACGCCGCCGGCGGCGATGGCCAGGTTCCAGCCGGTCACCAGCATCGACTGCGCCAGGTCGGCGGCGGCACCGGCGCGGCGGGCCAGTGCGGTCTGGAACAGGGTGGGTACCGCACCGAACGCGACGCCCCATAGGATCGTCACCAGCAGCAGCACGCCCGGCACACCTGGCCACAGCAGCAGCGAAACCACCGCCATCACGAAGCCGATCACGCTGGCCCACACCAGCGCGCGCAGGTGGCGGTCCACGCCCCAGCCGGCGATGGCGATGCCCACGATCGCGGCGATGCCGAATGCCAGCAGCAGCCGGTCCAGCCACGCCCCGGCGCCGGCCTGCACTGCCAACGGCTCGATGTAGGTGTACAGCACGTTGTGCGCCAGCACGTACAGCACCATCACCAGCAGCGTGCTGCGGATGCCGGGCATGCGCCAGACCGAACCCAGCGACATGCGCCGGCCTGCACCGGCCGCCGGCAACGCGGGCAGCGCCCATCGGGCGTAGCCGAGCAGCAGCACCGCCAGCACGCTCATCAACGCGAACGCCCAGCGCCACCCGATCTGCTGGCCCAGCAAGGTGCCGGCCGGCACTCCCAGCGAAAGCGCTAGCGGCGAGCCGATCATCGCTACCGCGATCGCCCTTCCCTGCAGTTCCGGCACCACCATGCGCGCGGCATAGCCGGCCACCAGCGACCACAGCAGGCCTGCGCCCACACCCGCCAGGAAGCGCGCCACGAGGGTCAGCACGTAGTCGTGGCTCAGCGCGGTCACGGTGTTGACCACCATGAAGCCGGCAATCGCCGCCAGCAGCAGCGGACGGCGCGGCAGGCGCTGGGTCAACGCGGTCATCGGCAATGCAGCCAGCACCGAGCCCAGTGCATACACGCTCACCAGCTGACCTGCGGCCGCATCGCTGACGCCGAGACTTTCGCCCATTGGCCGCAGCACGCCCGCTGGCAGCGTTTCAGTCAGCAGGGTGATGAAGCCACCACCGGCTAGTGCCAGCAGTCCGCGCCACGGCAGGCGCGTTGCTTCACCCGCCGGTGCCGCTGCATCGATCGCATGCCCGCTCATCGCACCGTCTCCAGGTCGGCGTACACCGCATCGCGCAGTTCATCGACAAACGCGCCATGCATGCCTTCGTACAGCGTGTTGGTCAGCGCGACCACGCTCAGGCCACGCGCCGGGTCCACGAACCAGCTGTGGCCGTAAGCACCGCCCCAACGCCATGTCCCTGCGGTCTGCGGTGTGCCGCTGGCCGCGGCATCACGCAGCACCGCAAAGCCGAGGCCGAAGCCCCAACCCGGCGGATCAACCGGTCCCAGCTCGCCGACCTGCGGGGTTCCCATCTGAGCCGCCAGCCGTTCCGGCAGCAGCTGCGAGGCGCGCACATCGCGCAACGCTTCCAGCACGGCCATCACCTCGTCGGCACTGCCCACCAGCCCCGCGCCTGCCGACGGATAGCGGTGTGGATCGGTCGCCCGGGCCATGCTGTATTCGATGCCCACCGAGCCCTCGAACGCAGGCACCACCTCGCCCTCCCGCAACCGATGCGGCTGCGGCATGTCACTGACATACGGCGTGGCCAGACGACTACCCTCGTCGGTGGCGAACGCGGTGTCGCGCAGGGCCAGCGGCTGCGCCAACAACCGGTCGAACAACACCTGCAACCTTTCGCCGGTGGCCGCTTCAGCCACGGCGCCCGCCACATCCACGCCCAGCGAGTACAGCCACTGGCTGCCCGGCGTGAACAACAGCGGCGCCTGCGCGATGCGCTGCACGTTCTGCTGCAGCGTCACCGGGTTCGCGTCCATGCCATCGCTCACACCCGCCTGCGCATAAGGCCCCTGGGCATCGGCTTCCAGGAAGCGGTAGCCCAGCCCACTGCTGTGGCTGAGCAGCTGGCGCAGGCTGATCGGCGGGCGGCTGCCATCGGCCAGTGCCGGGCGGAACGCCGGCAACCAGCGCTGCACCGGCGCGTCCAGGTCCAGCACCCCCTCGGCTACCAGGCGCAGGATCACCGTGGTCAGCAGCGGTTTGCTCACCGAGGCCAGCCGGAACAGGTGGTCGCGGCGCATCGGCGTGTTCGATTCACGGTCGGCCAGGCCACTGGCGCTGGCGTGGCGCAGCACGCCGTGCTCGCGCACCAGTACCACCGCACCGACCAGGCGCTGCGGATGCACGGCCCGCAGCAGCGCGCTCACCGCGGGCAGTGCCGGTGCGGTATCAACAGGAAGGGCGAGTGTCATCGGGGTGATCCGTGGGGAGAGGCCCGCCACGGTAGGCAGCTCCTGCGCCGGCAAAAAGCGGGGCGGGGCTCCGTGCATCATGGACCGGAAAGTCCGCAATCGGCATGATGGCCGGAACCATTGGGCCGCACCGACCCGCCAGGCCCGTGCACCGCAGTGTTGCGCGGGCTACGTCCGCGGGCCGGACTGCCGCACCCTACCCTGCCCACTTTCGCAGCGACCTTCCCCATGTCCGTCCTCGACAACCTGGCCAACCTGCAGACCTTCGTCCATGCCGCGGACACCCGCAGCTTCGTCGACACCGGCCGCGTGCAGGGCATCTCCGCCTCGGCCGCCGGCAAGTGCGTGGCCCGGCTTGAACACGCACTCGGCGTGCGCCTGTTCCACCGCAGCACGCGCAGCATCACCCTCACGGCCGAGGGCCAGCTGTTCCTGGCACGCTGCCGCCGCATCCTCGACGAACGTGATGCCGCACGCACCGAACTGGCCCAGCAACATGCAACCCCCAGCGGCACCCTGCGCATCAGCCTGCCGCTGGTGGGCGACCTGACCCTGCCGCTGATGGCCGAGTTCATGGCGGCCTACCCGGACATCCGGCTGGAGCTGGATTTCTGCGATCGCCTGGTCGATGTCATCGAGGAAGGCTTCGACGCCGTGCTGCGCGTTGGCGAGCCCAGCGATTCACGCCTCACCGCACGCCGCCTCGGTGTGTTCCCACGCCGCGTGGTTGCATCGCCGGCGTACCTGCAACGGCACGGCGTTCCACGCACGCCGGCCGACCTGCTGCAGCACCGCCTGCTGCACTACCGCTTCCCCAGCACCGGCAAGCTCGAGCCATGGCCCATCCTCTGGCCCGAAGGCGAAACGGCACAGGATCTGCCGGTACACCTGGTCGCCAACACCATCGAAGCGCGGGTGGCACTGGCGCTGCGCGACGGGGGCCTGGCGTTCGTGCCGGTGCATTCGGTGCGCGATGCACTGGCCGATGGCCGGCTGGTCACCGTGCTTGATAAGCACGTGCATTCCTGCGGCATCTTCCACCTGCTGTGGCCCTCCGGCCGCCACGTGCTGCCGAAGCTGCGGGTATTCATCGAATTTGTCGGCGCACGGCTGGATACGGTGCCGTAACCCCGCGCCACGGCCGCGACCATTCAGCTCGCGGCGCTATACTGAACGCTCATTCCCCACCGAGGCTCGCGACCAATGCGCCAGTGATGCCGCCGTCTTCGCACTAGACGGCCCGACTCTTCCCGCCCCTGCGCGCAGGGGAGAACCAGGCATCACATGGAGGTCGCATGACTTCGCATTCCCTCACGCTCGATCGCGTGTCGTATCGGTTGGCCGATGGTCGACCGTTGTTTTCCGATCTGTCCTTTTCCTTCGAACCGGTGGCCACCGGACTGGTCGGCGCCAATGGCGCCGGCAAGAGCGTGCTAGCGCGCCTGCTCGCCGGCCAGCTGTCGCCCGACGATGGCCGCGTGCACCGCAGTGGCCAGGTGTTCCTGTTGCCTACGCCGGGCTATCCGCCACGTGGCACGGTGGGTGAACTGGCCGGCGTCGGCGCCGAAC